>JBBIQF010000191.1:0-11409 GCA_037442445.1 Planctomycetaceae bacterium | reverse complement strand
GGGCGGCGGTCCGGTTTCAGGCACCAGCCAGGGCCCCCGGACACGCTTGCCCCACCAAGGAGGTGCGCCATCGGCGGCCGGGCGATTCCTACACTCGGCGACCTCTTACCGCTGGCCGCCAGGCTGCCGGGCCTTGGCCAGGTACACATCCGGGTTCTGCTGGACCTTGCGCACGCAGCCCCGGCAGCATACGTACAAGGGCTGGCCGGCCACGAGCAGCTTGATGGGTTCGCCCATGCTGCCCAACTCCTCACCGGTTACGGGGCAGACCTTCTGCCGGTCGATGCCGGCTTGGTCGGCAGCTTCGAGCTTGGCGAGGATCACTGCCAGCCGGGACAAGGCGAAGGTCTGGACGAAGCGGGCTTCCGGCTGCGCAAAGGGAAGCCGCGTAAACTGGAAACTCGCCTTCATGTCGCCATCCCGGACTTGGCTGACATCGACGGCAACCGCCAGATGGTCGTGCTGGCCGGAGCCGGCCGGCGAAGCGACGTACTTCAAGGGGTAGCGGAAGACCCGTTCGACGCCCCGCACTTGGAGGGCGACCTCGCCTGCGACGCGCTCGGCGGAAAGGGGGCGGCCCTCGGCGTCATAGAGGTACACCCGGATTTCTTTGGGCCAGTAAACGACCTCGAAGGCGCCGCCCTCGACCGGCGTGATCTGGCCGCCGTGGGGGCCCGGCTGCGCGCTAGGTGCGCTGGCCGCACCCCGGTGCCCCGAATGATCTTCACCGGCCGATGCGGCGTGGCCGGAATGCTCGTGCCCGGCATGTTCTGCGCCGGCTGCGACCGCACGCCCATGAGCGCACCCGGCGCCGCCGCACCCGCCGCAATGTTGGCCGAAGACCGAGCGAGCATTGCCGCCGATCCCCCAGAACGAAAGCCCGGCGACCAAGGCCGCCACCGCGATATTTACCGAGACGCGATCGTACATAGGAAATCTCCTCGATGGACAGGATTCCCCGCGCAACGCGCGGTCGACGTTGGGATGGGACAAAACACCTCGAGCGTTCCGCCACGTTTTATCGCGCACCCGCCTTCCGGGGCACCGGGCGGCCTATGGCAAGCACACCAAAGCCTCGGCAGTCCCGGGAAGCACCCTAGGGGCCTCAGCGAAGCCGCCGTGGGCCCGCCCCATGCGCTCGGAACCGCTGCCACACTATCAACAGCGGAATCGGCAAAGACCGGCGCACCGCTCAGCCGCCGTGCCTAGCAAAACGCCCCGGCCATTGCCAATCGATGGCCCAGACGACAAGAGATCGGGCGACGGCAGAACGCGCACCGAGGGGCAACGCCGTTCCTGGCCGACGCGGTCGTCCCAACGAAGCGAGGTCGGATGCCGCAGCGGCACTTCGTTGGCCTGCCCGCAGGGGCAAAGGCCTTCGCAGGCGTAAGCCGGCGGGCTCGGCCGGCCCGTTCGCGCCGCGCCGCAGCAACAGCACCGGCCGAAATGCGCGCCCGTGGCCGACCGGCAGCAGCCGCCTCCGCGGCAGCATGGCTGCGTGCGGGCCCCTTGGGCGTGCCACCCCGCATTGGGGCCAGACAGATTTGCGCCCTCATGACCCCAGAGTTCCGCAAAGCCTGCATGGACCGCTCCCAGTAAAACCGCCGTCCAAACCAAGACGCCCAATACCCCGCTGCGAGGACGGTTTTGTAGCGACCCTCTCGTCGTGGGTGCGTGGCAGGCCGACTTGAAGGCGTTAGCGGTGCACATGTTCGCGGTATCGCGGAAAAACTCGGTTTTTCTCGGGTTGCCAGGCTCCGTATGGTGGGAAGCGGCGCCGTGCTGCGGGGCTTATCCGACAGGTGCGGGTGCCGCCTGGCCCTCGGCCGCTGTAGCGGGCTGCGGGATTTGCAGCACCGTGTTTTCCGCGTCTTTCTCGTCGATGCCGTGCAGCTTCAGCCAGCGGGCGCGGCGGACCCAGTAGAAGCGGATGGGGATGAACATATCGACCACCTCGTCGGCGATGAGCAGCCCGCCCAGCACCGGGGCGGCCATGGCCGAAATCACCTCATGCCCCACGCCGGTGGCCCACAGCATTGGCGCCAGCGAGATGATGGTCGTCCCTTCGGTGAGTAGTTTGGGGCGCAGGCGGTGCACTGCGCCTTCCAGAACGATGCTCCGCAGGTCGGCCAGCGAGCGAATCTTCTCCAGGCCGCCGTGCCGCTCGATCGCCTCGCGCAGATACACCAGCATGATGATCCCCGTCTCGGTCGCCATGCCGAAGCAGGCGATGAATCCCACCTGGACCGCCACGCTGAACCGGCTGCCCATCAGCCAAAGGAGGAAGATGCCGCCCGCGATGGCCTCGGGCACGGCCATCATCATCAAGCCCGCGTCCACCAGGTCGTTGTAGGTGACGAACAAGATCACGAAGATCAAAAGGAACACCATGGGAAAGACGACTTGCATGGTGCGGCGTGCGCGGATCTGGTTTTCGAACTGGCCGCTCCACTCGATGTACATCCCCGGCGGCAGTTTCACTTTTTGCGCCACCACGCGCCGGGCTTCTTCCACAAAGCTAATGAGATCGCGGTCTCGGACATTGAGCTGCACGTAGTTGCGGAGCATGCCGTTTTCGCTCTGGATGACGGCCGGGCCTTCGACGATCCGCACATCGGCCACCATGGACAGGGGGATTTGCACGGCGCCGACCTGCGTGCCGCCCATCCCCCCGCCCGACATCCCGCCGGCCATCGCCCCCGCGCCCGCGCTCATGGCCCCGGCCCCTTGAGCGCCCGGCGGCATCGGCACCGCCGCGTTGACCAGCAGGTTGGCCACCGATTGCTCGTCCTCGCGGAAAGTGCGGGCATAGCGGATGCGCACCGGAAACCGCTCCCTCCCCTCGACGGTCATCGTGATGGGCTTGCCGCCCAGGGCGGTCTCGATCACGTCTTGGATGTCGCCCACATTCACGCCGTAGCGGGCGGCCCGCTGCCGGTCGATAGTGATTTCCAGGTACCCCTTGCCCACGCTCTGGTCGGGAAACACGTCCACGGCCCCGCGGACGGTCTTGAGCACTTCGGCCACCTCTTCGGACACCTTCTGGATCTGCTCCAGGTCGCTGCCGAAGATCTTCAGGCCAATCATCGTCCGCACGCCGGTGGCCAGCATGTCGATGCGGTTGATGATGGGTTGGGTCCAGATGTTGGCCCAGCCCGGGACCCGCACCGCCGTGTCCATCTCCTTGAGCAGGTCCTCCTTGGATTTCTTCCACAAGAACAGGCGCTTGGCCCAGGCGGCATCGAGCTCCGCACGCAGGGCCTGGAGTTTCTGCTGCTCGGCCGCGTCGTCGGTTTTCTCGGCCCAGTAGCCCTGGTTCTGGGCTTCGTTGCGGATCTCCTCGATCGCGTACCAGTTGTAGGCGGCCACGGCCTGGTCGAAAATCTCGTAATCCAGCCCGCGCCCCCGGTGCCGCCAGTGGGCGTCGTAGCGCTTTTCCACGAAGTGCAGCATTTCGGTAAACAGCGTGGGCCGCTCGGCCCCCAGGACCTCCACCACCCCGTAGTACGCTTTCTGGAGCGGATGGGGGTCGGTATCCAGCAGTTCCGGCGTGTTTTCCACCTTTTTCTGGGTGGCCAGGGCCTGGACCACGTGCTGGATGAGCCGGTTGATGTCGGCCTGCTGGGGGTTGTGGACCAGGATCTCGGCGAACGGTTGTTCGAGGTCCTTGACCAGGCGGTCGATATCGGCATCTTCCACAGGCGCTAGCAGCCGCCCGGCGCGGCGCCAGCGCCGCACGAGTTCTTCGGCGAACTCGCGGAGCAGTCGCGGGCCCAGCTCCGCCTCGAACTCCTTGAATCGCTGCAAGGCCAGCTCGCGCAGGGCCGCGTCGGTGCGGGTCGTGGCATTCATCGTGGCTGAATCCAGCAAACCCTTGCGTACCGGAGGGTCGTCGATTCTTTCCAGCAAACCCGCATTCTCCAGGGCAGCGGCCACGACTTCGGTCTGCCGCTGCGCATCCCCGTAGCGGAGGTGGCGCTTGGGCCAGTACTCTTTGGGGCGGAGGGTGATAATGGTTTCGACCATGTCCAAGGGCGAGGGGTCGGTGGGGGTTTCGGCCCGGCCGGCCTTGCCCACCACCAATTCCACCTCGGGAAACCGGCGCAACAGGGCATCGCGGGCCTTGAGGTCGTCGGCCGCCTGGGTCACCGACACCCGGGGCACGGTTACCGGCATGTCCAGAATGCTCCCCTCGTCCAACGGCGGCATGTAGTCGGTGCCGATCTTGGGCCAGCTATAGGCCCAAAGCGCCAGGGCCGCCAGCGTAGCGAACGACAGCACTTGCCAGTGCCACCCCACGATGAAGACCAGGGTGAGGGCCATGGTGGCCCCGACGACGACCAAAAAGCAGATCCGCCAATCGACGCCCACCACGGCATCCAGCGGAAACAGCCCGGCCCCGGCAATCAGCAAGGCCGAAAACGACCACATCGCCAGGTTCCGCCGCGGCATCATGAACCGCAGCACCGGCTTGTAGATATCGATCAGCGTGCGAACCAGCCAGCTCTCCTCTTCAAACCGCAGCCGGCCTTTCAGAAACCAGGGGATCAGCGCCGGCACGAGCGTGATAGACATCACCGCCACGCCCACCATGGCGAAACTCTTGGTGAAGGCCAGTGGATGGAAAGTCTTGGCATCACGGCCGGACAGGGCGAACACCGGTATGAACGAAATGAGGATGATCATCACCGAGAAAAAGATCGGCCGCCCCACCGTCCGGCAGGCCGGGATCACCAGCTCGCGCGTATCGCCGGTTACCTTATTCTTGCCGAAATGCTGGGTCAGATGGTGCGTGGCGTTTTCGACCATCACGATCGACGAATCCACGAGCACGCCGATCGAAATGGCAATTCCCGCCAGCGACATGATGTTCGAAGCGATGCCGAAGATCCGCATCATGATGAACGAGACCAGCACCGCCATGGGCAGTGTCAGGGCGATGACCAGCGTACTGCGGAAATGCATGAGCACCAAGAGGACCATCACCGAGGCGATGATGATCTCCTCCCGCAATGCACCAGTGAGCGTTTCGATCGCCCCGTGGATCAGGCGCGTGCGGTCGTAGAAGGGGACGATCCGCACGCCCGGGGGCAAGCCCGGCTGGAGTTCCTCGATCTTCTTTTTGATGCGGCGGGTCACCTCCAGCGGGTTTTCGCTATAGCGCATCATGCAGACGCCGCCCACGGCTTCGTTGCCGTTTTTCTCCAGCACGCTGCGGCGGAACTCGCTGCCCAGGGTGACGGTGGCCACGCTGGAGACATACACCGGCGTGCCCGTGCGAGGGTCGGCCTTGATGACGATATTCTCGATGTCCTTGGTGTCGCGGATCCAGCCCACGCCGCGCACGATGTACTCGGCGTTGCCTTTCTGGATGGTCTTGCCGCCGACGGCCGAGTTCGAGCGGGCCACCGCCGAAAACAGCTCGCCCAGCGTGACGCTGTACGCCCGCAGCTTGTTGGGGTCCACGTCGATCTGGTATTCCTTGGGAAAGCCACCCACGCTGGCCACCTGGGCCACCCCGGGGACCGAGTTGAGCTGGTACCGCACATACCAGTCCTGGATGGCCCGCAATTCGCCCAGGTCGTACCCCTCGCCCTCCACGGTGTACCAGAAGATCTGCCCCAGCGCTGTAGCGTCCTGGGCCAGATATGGGGTCACCCCCGGCGGAAGGAACGTCGAGGCCAGCGACAATCGCTCCAGCACCCTTTCGCGCGCGAAATAGAAGTCGATGTTGTCCTCGAAGATGATGTTGATCATCGAAAAGTTGAACTCGCTGCGGCTCCGTACCGCCTTCACCCCCGCCAGCCCCTGAAGATTGACCGACAGGGGGTAGGTGATCTGGTCCTCGATCTCCCGCGGGCTCCGCCCCATCCAGTCGGTGAATACGATGACCTGGTTTTCCGACAGGTCGGGAATGGCGTCTACCGGGGTGTTGATCACCGCGTGGATGCCCCACACCGCCACCGCCAACGCACCGAGTATGACCAGGAAGCGGTTGCGGATAGAAAACGCGATGATTCGTTCGATCATGGCTCTTTCCCTTGCTGGGGCCCCCGGCCTGCCGAGTCCGGTGGAGGGGGGCGGGGATGATCCTCTTCGTCTGCTCCCGCGATGATCAGGCCACCGCCCCGCCCTCCACGGCAATGCGAGTTTCTCGCCTCCTTCGGCCCTGAGGCTGCTGCGGCCTGCTGGCCGCCTGCGGCCCCTTGACCGCTTGTTGCAAACGCTACTAGCGCCTTTGGTGCTGCCCGGTCCGCGCTACCGCGACGCCTCGGCGACAAGCAACCCGATTTTCTTGAGCGTTTCGTCCGGCTCGCGCTTGGCCTTGCCCGCGCACCCGCGGCAACACAGGAAGACCGGCTGGCCTCGGAGCGTGATCTTCACCGGGACGCCCATCGACCCCAGGGGGTTGCCGGTCACGGGGCACCACTTCTGTCGCAGGGCGAGCTGCCGGTCGGGTTCGGGCAATTCGCCCACGCGCTGGAGGTGCTCGGCCGTCGGTTCCTGGCGTTTGGGCGGGCTTTCGGGGCGCGGGCCACTGGGAGCGCCGGAAGCGCTGGGTCCGGGACGCGACCCGGATTGCGGCCCGCCGCTGGCACCAAAATACGTCGAAGCCGCCGCCGGATTCAGCCGCGTCTCGGCGTCGATCAAGAACGCCCCTGCCGCGGCCACCCGCTCGCCCGGCTGAAGCCCCGCCAGCACCGGATAATAGTCCACGGTGCGCCCGTTCTCGCGGAGTTCCACGCGCGGCCCGAGCTGGACTTCCACCCCCTCGAACACCCCCGGCTCGCGCTCCACATACACGATCTGCTTGGCACCGGTATCGACGACCGCCCGCTCGGGCACGGCCAGGAACCGGGGCTGCGGGTTCTCGCCCCCGGACGAAACCTCCACAATCCGGGGGCGCTGTTCCATTGCCTGGCGCACAAGCGGCAGGGTCTCCAGCGGCGTCTCGATCCGCACTGTGGCATACATCCCCGGCCGCAATTCCGCCTGCGGATTCTCGACCACAAACCGCACCCGGTTGGTCCGCGTCGCCGTTTCCAGCACAGGGTAGATCAGCTCGACCCGCCCTTGGAAAACCCGGCCCGGATACCCCTCGACCGTCGCTTCCACGCGCTGCCCCGCCTGGAGAAAGCCCACGTCCTTCTCGAACACCTCGGCCTCGACCCAGACGGTAGAGAGGTCGGCCACCTGCAACAGCGTCATGCCCGCCTCGACGCTCGACCCCACCACCACCCGCTTCTCGATCACATAGCCTGCCTGGGGCGAACGCAGCACCAGGCGCGTGGGGGCACGCTTTTGCCGCACGAGCTCGTCGATCTCCTCGTTGCTGACGCCGAACAAAAGCAGCCGCTGCCGGGCCGCCGCCGCCAGTTCGCTGAGGGCGTTGTTTTCCGCGGCCAGCAGCAGTTCCTGCGCCGCGCTATACAGCTCGGGACTATAGATTTCGGCCAGCGGTTGGCCCGCACGCACCGTAACAAACGTCTTGTCGATGTACAGCTTCTCCACGTAGCCCGACACCCGCGTCACCACCCGCGACAGCCGGCTCTCGTCGTACGTTACATAGCCGACCGTGACGGTCTGCTTGACCAGCGGCCGGTACTCGACGGGCACCGTTCGGATGCCCGCAAGCTGGATCTGTTCGGGCGTGAACTGCACGCGCCCGGTGATGCCCGGCGGCAAGGCCGCCTTCTCCCCCTTCTTGCGGATCGACAGCGGCATGCCGCAGATGGGGCACTTGGGCACATCGCCGTTGGGCTCGTACGTGTCGCGGACCACGTTGGGGTGCATGGGGCAGAAGAACTCCTGGTCGGGCCCGAGCTGCCGCTGCGCCACGGCTGCCGGCCGCGTCCACTTGTCCCAGTAGTTCTTCACCGTGTCCCAATAGCCGATAAACATCCCCACCACCACCAGCACGGCGATGAATCGCAGCCGGACCTCGATCACTTTGAGGACCAGCAACAACCGCTTCCACGGGCTCAGCGGAGACGCCGGCCCCGACGGCGGTGGCGGGCCTGCCGGGCTCGAGCCGGCGGCCGAGGGGGCGCCTTGTGGAACCGCAGGATCGTTCATGGTTCGCCTCACGCAGGCTGGCTGAAGGTGTCGGACAACGTGCGGCCGGCCGCCTTGGGGGCCGGCCTGTTCAAAAAGCCCCGGCGGTCCCCGGGCCCAGCGGGCACCGAGGAGCCGCCAGGGCGCCGCCTATCGCGCTTAATGCGCATGCTTGTGGCCTTCATGCCCCGGCGCCTCGCTCGCACCGAGCTGCGCAAGATACTTGTCCGGTTCCCTGCGGAAGTCCTCCTCGCACCCCGAACAGCACAAAAACACGGTGCGATTGCCCACGATGACCTTCACCGGCTTGCCCATCGAGCCCAGCGGCTCCTTGCTCACCGGGCAGGTGGCCTGCTTTTCGGCCAGGGCCCGGTCGGCTGGCGAAAGTTCCTTGAGCCCTTCCGGATCAGCCTTGGCCAATGGCTTGGACTCGGCCGCGGTCGGCTGGAAACCCACTGCCGGCGCCGGCGAAGACTCCGCGGAGCCCGCGGGCTTGGGGGACGCTGCCGGAGCAGAACCCGGCCGGGCCTGCTCCTTCGACGCACTGCAACCGCCCAAAAGCCCAGCGCCCAGCACCATCCCCAACACACCCCCAAGCATCACGGCCCGGACCACCAGCCCGCGGCGGCCATTTCTCAACAAAGATTTCATGCCTTCGTCCTTTCCAAACCGTCAGAAAAACCCGTAACACGACCGCGAGCCAAGCTGCGGCTCACAACAGACCCGAGGCGGCCACGGCGTTGGCCGGGCAATCTTCCCCGTGTGCGTTCCCAAACCGCCCGCCGATAAAGCGAGGGGCAGGCTCACGGGAAGACGGAACCGGCGCGGCGTAGCCCTAGCTCGCCCGCAGGGCACGCAAGCAGGCGCTGGCCGATTAGAGCAAGAAGCGACAAAGCTGAGACAAGCGAGCCAAGGCGCTCGCAGGGCACGGCGGGTCCGCCCCACAGCACACCGGCGGGAGCATCAGAGAACCGTCGCCCGCGGTCATCGGCCCCGGTGCCACCAGGCCCGCCACCGCAGGCTTGGCCAGGCTAAAAAACTCGACAGCCGACACGACCGCCGGAGCCGTACGCACCCCGCAGTCGCAGCGCTTGCCCGACCCCTTGCACGCCGAGCACCCCCCGGTACACTGGGCGCAGCTCTGCGAGCAGCAGTCGCTACAGCGGGCCGAAGCAGCCGGCGGGGTATTCTTGGCCCGCTTGGCCCGGCAACACGTCGGCAGCGAGACATGCTCGCGGTGCCCGGCCGAGGGGTCCGCAGCCATCGCTTGGCCCGCGTCCCGCCTTCCCACCCCCTGGGGGCCAATCCCCAGCGCGCATGGGCAGCTCCACGTGGCCGGCCCCTGGCCGACCAAGAGCACGGCCGCCACCCAGCTCAGGATTCGAGACACCGCTGCATACCGCATGAAAACCACCCGCCGGAACGCGGCCCCGCTTGCACCATGGCCGCCAAGCCGGCAATGGTCTGGCCCGCGCCCCAAGTACCTACCAAAATCCTACATCGGCGCTCGGGTTCCGACAACCCCAAGAAATCGGATTGGGGGGGAATCTGGGAATCTGGAAGATTTCCCTTCGCCATCCGCCCCGCCAAACTGGCACAACCCCTTCTCGGCGAACGATGTTGAACCCCGCCGCCAGCAAAAACGGCAGCCCACCGCCCGCCCCGAAGCCGGTGTAGTGATCTTGTGCCACGTGTTGTAAAATGTTATATGAGAAAGCCTTAAGGCTGCACCGCCCAACCTGGGCACAGGTTCGGCACCAAAGTTGCTCTCGCTGGGCGGGGGGCCGGGTCCCCGCGAGGCTTCCGCCATGACCATCGAAACGCCCTCGCTGTTGATCACCGACGACGACGCCGCCTTCCGCGAGACGCTGCAAGAGGTCCTCGAGCCGCAAGGGCTCCACACCCTCCTGGCCGAGGATGGCGAACAGGCCGTGCGCATCATCCGCACCGAAGTCGTACACCTGGTCCTGTTAGACATGCACATGCCCAAGCTCACCGGCCTGGAGACCCTCCGCCTGGTCAAGCAGATCAAGGCCCTGTTGCCCTGCATCCTCCTTTCGGCCGATCTGGACGAAATGACGATCCAGCAGGCCCGGCGGGCCCACGCCTTCTCGGTCCTCCGCAAGCCGGTCAGCCGGCAACAGATTACCGGCGTGGTGTTCCAGGCTCTGGAGAAAACCTACAACTGGAAGCGGACCTCCAAAGGCCCCCTGGGACACGCCCCGGAGGCGTAAAGCCGGCGCCCGCAGCCGTTTGCCCTGCCCAGCCGCCGGGGCGGGTTCCCAACGCCGCGGCCGCCGCCTGGCGCTCGGCAATCTCCTCCGCTTCTTCCGGGCCAAAACGATGGGCATGTTCCTCTTCATCGGCCCGGCTCGAATTGGGGCCGCCTAGCGCTCGGGAATCTCCACGCCCTCTTCCAGGGCAGCCCGGCGGAGCTTGGCCATCGCCCGCGTCTCGATCTGCCGGATCCGCTCCTTCGTAACGCCCATCGCACTGCCGACCTCCTTAAGGGTCATGGGCTCGCGGCCGCCGTCCAGCCCAAAGCGGTACTGGATGATCTGTCGTTCGCGCTCGTCCAACCGGCTCATGATCCGGGCCACTTGGTCCATGGCCAGATGCTGCGCCGACTCTTGCTCCCAAAGGCACGAGCGGGTGTCGGCCGCCGACTGGAACATCTCCTCGGTTCCAGTGCGGAAACGCGTGTGATACTTCTGTTCGGTGGGGATGGTCCGGGCGAAGTTCTTGATAATGGCCCAGGTGGCATAGGTGCTGAACTTGAAGCCCCGGGCGAAGTCGAACTTCTCCACCGCCCGAATCAGCGAAATGTTGCCATCGCTGACCAGCTCGAACAGCGACTCCGAGCTGCTGGCGTACCGCTTGGCGATGGCCACTACGAGGCGGAGGTTGGCACGGATGATCTCGTTCTTGACCGCCACCGACTGCTGGTACAACCGCTCGATCTGGTCCATCAGGGCGCACGAAGGCCGGGCGGGTGAGAGTTCCTCGCGCAGCCGGGCGGCCTTGAACTTCAAGTAGTTCATCTTGCGGAACAGGTGAACTTCCTGCTCACGCGTCAACAAGGGCGTCTCATACAGGCTCGCCAGGTAGGGAGGCAACCCCGCGGGTGGCCGAACCCGCTTGGGAGGCTTCTCCGGCGCCGGGGCCGGGCCCAGTACCCGAGCCTCTTCCTCGGCCGAATACCCCCCAAACTCGGGATTCGGAATGTACTCCAGGGGCAGCTCCATGACCCGCTGGTAGCGAACCCAGGCCAAGATGCGGCGAATCTTCGACGAGCCAAAGCCGTAGCGCCGGGCCAGCGCCTCGACCGACTCCCCCCGGCGATACCGCTGGAAT
>JBBIQF010000190.1:0-11411 GCA_037442445.1 Planctomycetaceae bacterium | reverse complement strand
CCACGTCACGGTGACGGTAACCCACCAGTTTGCGCTCTTGCCCGGCCCGGGGCAGTTGCTGGCCAGCCGGGTGCTCCGGCACCCCGGCCATGTGCAAGACGCCCTGAGCCGGCGCATTGCCGAAGGGCAGTCCGGCGGGCAGCGGGTGTACGTGTATGCTTTGACGGCCACGGCCACTTTGGGCATCGAAGGCGAAAAGTCGGTGCTTCCCTATGTGTATCCGGCCCAAATCGTCGCAGGAAGGTAACGGCTCTGTGCATATCGCGGCAGCCCCGCGGGCCCGGATGGCGGAGATGCCGGCCGCCATGGCACGCCGCCTGTGCCGAGGGCTAGGCGATTGGCATCGCGACCAGGAAGGGGCGCTCAGCATCCTTTCGGTCTTTGCGGTGCTGCTGTTGACCATGCTTCTGGGCATGGTGATGAACGTGGGCCGGCATGTGGACGGGAAGATCCGGCTTCAGAACGCGGCCGATGCCACGGCGTACTCGGGCAGCGCGGGCGTGGCCCGGGGCCTCAACGCCCTGGCCTTCAGCAACCATCTGCTGTGCGATGTCTTTGCCGTGACCGCCTTCATGCGCGAAGCCCGCGATCGGAATGCCGAGCGCTACGTGCCGGCCATTCTGGCGGCATGGGACCAGATCGGGCCGGTGTTCCAGCGATCGGGGTTTCCGAAGTTCGAGCGGCTGGGGGCTGCCATCGTCCGCAAAACGCCGCTGGAACGCCAACTGGTACAGACCTACAGCGACTGGGCCGCCGCGGCCTCCGAACGCATCCTCCCGCTTATGGAAGAAATCCTCCGCCAGGAGATGATCCCCGAATACCAGCGGGCGGTGGTCCGCACGTTCCCCGAGTTGGCGCAGATGGCGGCGGCCGAGGCGGCCCGGCGCGACGGTAATCCCTCGCGTGGCCGCGGGCTCTTGCTGGGGGTACTCTGGCGGACCGGCGATGGCACTTTCGCACCCGCGCCGGTCGGCGGAGCCATGGAAGGGTTTCGCCCGGCGCTGCCGGTAGTGGATCCGGTGTTCGAGGCCGCTTTGGGCAATACCCGCTATCTGGCCCGCGCCCGGGCCCAACGCCGGCGCTGGGCCGAACACTACCTCGGCCTGTGGAACTATTACACGATGTACATCTTCGACCGCGAGGCGAAGATGTGCCAGTTCGGCAGCCTCTGGCGGAGCTTCACCTGCGGGCAACTGCGGCAGCTTCTGGAGGTGGAATACCCCAGCGCCAATCTGCCGCACTTGCTCCGCACCGAGGGCGCGGACATGGTGGACCCGCAGGAAGAACTCTCCCGCGATTACACCTTCGTGGGAGTAGCCTACTGGCATCGGATGCCGGAACTGTTGCCGGGGTTGTTTCGGACCCCCAGCGACGGCGATGCCGTGGCCTGTGCCGAGGCGCGGGTATTCATCCCCCGCAGGCGCCTGGTGTGGTTGCGCTATGGCCCTTCGTCGGGCGAGATGCCCATCGGCGGTGTCCCGGGCGATTTCCCCACCCTGCCGCCCGAAGGAGAACCAACGCCGCCGGCACCCGGGGGAGAAGGGGGTTATCGTGTGGGCCGGCAGCCCGGCCGGTCCGAGGCCTGGGACCTGTTCAATCAGAACTGGACCGCCCAACTGGTGCCGGTAACGCATCCCGCGGTACCGGCGATCCTGCAAACGCCACCGCCGCTGGCACCGTTTGTGCGCGAAGGCTACCAACTGCCCAGCCTGGCGGGGCTATCGGCCGACGACATGGCTCGGCTGAACACGCATTAAAGGGGACCCATGCGGGAGAAACGCCTATGAGCGCATCGCGCCGGCATGGTTTGGCCACCCTGGAGTTCGTGCTGGCACTGCCGATCCTGCTGCTGGTGATGGCGCTGGCCATCAACTTCGGCACGGCGGCCAGTTGGAAGGTACGGGCTTTGGTGGCGGCCCGGCACGCCGCGTGGTCCACCCGGCCGCCGCGGACCGGATTGCAGTATCCCCGACCGCCGAACTGGCCTACGGCGGCCAACCTCGGCGCCGGGGGGGCGGCCGATTTCCCGCCCCTGGATGACCCGCGGGTCTATCATCCGGTGGTTCGCGGGCCGACGCTGCCCTTGGGCACCACGGTGAACTCGGCCCTGTTGGACCCCTCGCGGGGCTTTCGTAGGGGATGGTCCGATATCCGCCGGCCGTTCCCCTTGTTGCGGCGCCTGGGGACCTACGGCCTTTCGGCGGGCAACCATCTGCTCGACAACCTCTGGCAGTTCTGGCGCCAGGGGCTGGCCAGCAACAGCGACCGCCGGATTCCGGTGCTGTATGCCCTGGCCCAGGCCCCGCCGGCGTATGCCCAGGCCTACGTGCGGGCCGTGCTGGCCCTGCTGCGATTCCCTCTGCGCGGCGACCTGCGCCCGCTGGACCGGGACGACGAATTCCAGGCGTATTCCCAGCGCTTTCCGCAACTACGGATTGGCGTACCGGACTTTCATCCCCGGCCGGACGGGTTCTGCTCTCTGGACCGCACCGTGGCCGACCGCGTGGTGGCCGACTTGCTGGACCGCATCACGGGGCGGGTGGACCGGGATGCCTCGGGCAATGTGACGCGGCGGATTCCCGGCGTGCCGGAAAACATGACGCGGGCCTTCATCCGCCTGTACCGCGACGTGATCCAAGAGCTTCAGAACCAGATGAACGCCACCCCGCCGCCCCCGCCCGACCAGATGGCGGCCATGCAAGCCGAAATCGACCAACTCCAGGCCAAGATCGATATCCTCCAGAAGTTCCTGCAAACCCTATAGCGCGGAAGGCCCGGCAGGCTGGCCTGTGGCGCCCCCCGCAGGCTTAGGCGCCTGGCCGGCGCGATGACGGGGACCCTCGCAACACCCTTGCCGCACGCGGCGATTTGGTGATGAAAAGCTTTGCTGAACTTGCCCGCCGCATCTCGGCCTGGACCACGCGGCTTTTATTTTGCGCGCTGGTGGTGCTTGCCGGGTGGGGTTTCGGCCGGCAAGTGATGGAATGGTGGTCTGCCGGGCCTGACAGCGGCGGGGCCGGCGAAGCGGCCCAAAGAGTGCCGGAAGAACTTGCGGCCTTGGAGCCGCAACTGGTGCTCTCGGACGGGCATTGGACGATGGCGTGGCAGGGGACCGCCACCTCGCGCTCGGAGGCGTTGGCGCTCTTGCAAGCCCGGTGCCAGCCTTTAGTGGCCGGTGCACCGCTGCCGGCCGGGCCGCCCGGCCCGGCAGAACGGCGGCTCCTTTCCCTGTTGGCCCGTAGCACGCCCGTCGCCGAACAACCCGGCCGATGGAGCCTCTACCAGCACGAAGGCCCGCTGGCCTTGGTCGTGGGCACACGGACCACGGGTGGTGGCGACAACCCGCGGGCCCGCGCCGCCGGGCGCCGCATCGTGATCTGGGGCGTGGCCCTCCCGCACGGCGAGCAAGGTTGGGCCACCTATGCCTTCCACCCCGTCCAGGGCCGAGCGTTCCAAGAGGATGGCCAAAACCAGAGTTCTCAGCCCCCGCCAAGCCCGTCGCCAAGCGGCACTCCGTAGCGGGGCCAGGGGAATGAACGGGCGCATCGGCCCCCAGCCCGTTGGGCAGCCCCGCACTCAGCTTTGCCGCAGGCGGTAGCCCACGCCGCGCACCGTTTCGATGCGCGAACCCATGGCCCCGAGCTTGCGGCGCAGGCCCACGATCTGCACGTCGATCGAGCGGCCGGTGACCAGGCTGTCGCCTTCGTGAATGGCATCGGCGATCTGAGGGCGTGTAAATACCCAGCCTGGCCGGCTGGCGAGCACCTGGAGTACGCGGAACTCGGTGGGGGTGAGCTTGACGGGTTCACCTTCGACCAGCACTTCGTGCCGCCCGGGATGGATGTGCAGGCCGTCGATCTCGATGGTCTCGCCGGCCTCGGGCAGTTCGCTTCGGGCCCGGCGGAGCACAGCCCGGATGCGGGCCACCAGCACCCGCGGGCTGAACGGCTTGGGCAGGTAGTCGTCCGCCCCCAGTTCCAGGCCGCTGACCACGTCGGCTTCGTCCGACTTGGCCGTGAGAATGACCACCCCAATTCCGCGCGTGGCCGGATCGCCCTTGAGCCTGCGGCACACCTCCATGCCGTCAATCCCGGGGAGCATCAGGTCCAAGAGGACCAAATCGGGCCTGTCGCGGTGCACGGCGTCTAGAGCCTCTTCGCCACTGGTGGCGCAGCAGACCCGATAGCCCTCGCGGGCCAGATGATAGCGGACCAGTTCCAGGATTTCCGGCTCGTCTTCCACCACCAGGATGCGTTCATGTGCCATCGGGCCGCTCCTTGCGTGCGGTCCACCATTGCTGGAGCCGGGCCAGGCCCTCGGCCGTGGTGGAACGGTAACCCGAGACTCCCACAGCCGAAAGGTAAGGGTCCTCGGCCGGCTGGAGGCCGAACTCGCTGGGCACCTGCCCGTGCCGCTGCAAGAGCATGGCGCCGGCGGTGGCGGCGACCTCGGGCGGCGATTGCAGGCTGAGCACCAGCACCTCGGTGCGGCCAAGAAGGGCGCCAAGCCAGGCGTCGGAGTCGGGCGAGGGATGGCGGGCAGCAATGGCCAGCACGGCCAGGGCATCGAGCCGGTACGGTGCCCCGGGGCGCGGCGGCAGAATGCGCTGGGCCTGGATGGCCCGCAACAGCGCGGGGACCGCCTCCGGCGTCCCGTCTTGCGCCAGAATCTCGCACAACATGCCGTGCCGGCTGGGCGAGCCCACACGCCCCCGCCCGGTGGCCCAATCCTCGCCCAAGGCACCTGCCGGCCAGGCGGCATCGGGCAAGCGGGCGCGCTCCGCCTCGGGAATGGGCTGATCCTCGACCCGTTCCAACAGCACCGCCGCAAACCGCGAGACCTCGACCCGGTCCAACAACCGCAACATGCTCAGCTCCGCTGCCGAAAGCGGCTGCCCCCGCGCCAGCATCCAGCGAAATGTCCGCCGGCTCAACTCGGCCAGCCGGGCCGCCCGGGGCATCTCGCATACGTACTCGTAGGCCATCAGCCGCCGCGGAGAGGTCAGGTTGACCAACTGGAACAGATAGCCCGGCTGCTTGGGATGCGGAAAAGCCACGCCCACTGGGTAGTCGCCCGGCGAGAGGTTTTGCCCGCTAACGCAGTGCGCCCACTGGTCATCGATGCGGTCGAGGTGGCTCGGCCGCTCCGCCCCCGGGCCCAAACTGGGCACCCCCACCACCAGCCACTGGGTTCCGACCAGGCGTGTGGGTAAATGCGGGCTGATGCGGCCCCAGCACTCGGCCACCATGGCCGCCCGGGTCAACTCCATCAGTTTGCGCAAGCGTTCCGTCGCCTGGAAAGGCAGGCCGGGCCGGGCAAGCGCAGCTTCCAGGGCTTGGCGAATCCGCGGCACATGCTCGTCCCAGGCCAAGGCATCCCGCAATTCCCGGAAGGCACGTTCGAGCACGAAAGGATTGGCCTTTGCCCCGGCCGGCTGAAGCAACTGCTCGATCCACTCGGCCACCTGGGCCTCGCCAGGGGGCGGTAGCGTCCATGATTTCGGATCGCTGGCCAGCCATGCCCGCCGCGACTGCTTGTACACCGCTTCGAGCCACTTGCGGGCATCCAGGCCGAGGTTCTCGCGGCTGAGCCGCTCTTTGGTGCGGAGAAGGACCAGCCCGGCCGATTGCGGGTGGCCCGCCAGCCATTCCAGACGCTGTTGGGCACTGGTCCGCTGGCCAAACTCGGCGGCCTCCAACTGGTCCACCAGGCGGTCGATTTCCGCTGGGGTAACCGCGGGCGGGGGCAAGTCGGGCGGGGCGGGCAACAGGGGCAGGAGGGTTTCCAGCGTGCGGCGGACCTCGAACGAGGTATTCGGCGCCACCAGAATCCGCGACACCTCGCCCGCCACTACCCGGGCGGCCTGCGGATCGCCCGCCAGTTGCCGGAGCCGCTCAGCCGCTGCCTGGCGGGCCTCGTACCGCTCCGAATCGAGCTGGCCAATGAGAGCTTCCACCTCGGCCCGGAGGGAGACCTTGGCGGGCGCCGGATCGGCCCCGCGGCATGCCGCGGCAAACCCTACCCACACCAGTACCCCAGCCAATAGTGGGGCCACCAACCGCCACCCGGGCGGGAGTAAGCCGCCGGCCGGTTCGTCTTGCGGCCACGGGCCGTTTCGGCTAAAAGACCGCTCTGGTCTCGTCGGACTCAGGGGTGGCATAGTGGCCAACGCGGTATGGGAGGGGAACCGACCATGCGGTCTTGCATCGTGCGTGCTCTGGCAGCGGGAACTTTGGCGGCGATTGTCGTCGTGTCTCTCCTCGCATCACCCGTCCGGGGGGAAACCGCCCGGCTCAATGCCGCCCAAATCAAGGCCGCCTTGCGGACCGAAACGCCAGAGGAAAATGGCTTTGTGGACCGCGTCGTGGGCTTGGCCCAGGCAGGCACCTTGCCCCCCCAATTGGTCGAAAGCACCTTCCAGTGGGCCCGCAAGAAGCCTAACTTCCGGTTTCAGTATTTCAAACGGGGAATGATCGTCCGGGCGGCCCGGTTGGGCATCTCGCTGTAACGGGTTCGCCCGCCAGGTTGCAGGCTGGGACGTCAGCCAGGCCCCTTGAGATGCTGGCTGCTTGCGCGCAACGCACGCAGCCAGCACCGCCGACCCCCGCGCGTGCAGAGCACCCACCCTACAGGCCAGGGTGCGTGCCGAGCACATACCCTACTGGCCGGCCCTACAGAATCAGTATTCCCCGGCTGCCCCGGGGTGTCAAATACCAGGGATGACGCCCTACGACTTGGACTTCTCGGCCTTGATGGCCGCTTGGGCAGCGGCCAGCCGGGCGATGGGCACCCGGAACGGCGAGCAACTGACGTAGTTCAGCCCGGTCTTAAAGCAGAACTCGACCGAAGCCGGATCGCCCCCCTGTTCGCCGCAGATGCCGATTTTCAGGTCCTTGCGCGTGGCCCGGCCCTTCTCGACCGCCATGCGGATCAACTGCCCGATGCCTTCCTGGTCGATGGTTTGGAATGGGTCGGCCTTGAGGATCTTCCGCGCCAGGTAGTCCGGCAAGAAGCCGCCGATGTCGTCGCGGCTGAAGCCGAAGCCCATCTGCGTCAGGTCATTAGTGCCGAAGGAGAAGAACTCGGCGGTGCGGGCCATTTGATCGGCCAAGAGGCACGCCCGCGGAATCTCGATCATCGTCCCGTACGGGCACTCCAGCGCCACGCCGAACGCCTGCTCCACCTGGGCCTTGACGCGGTCGAAGATGACCTTGGTCACATCGAGTTCGGCCACGTCGCAGGTGACGGGGACCATGAGTTCCGGCCGGGGGTTCTTGCCCGCCTTTTTCAGCTCCGCG
The DNA here is from genome assembly GCA_037442445.1 of Planctomycetaceae bacterium. Classification (GTDB taxonomy): domain Bacteria; phylum Planctomycetota; class Planctomycetia; order Pirellulales; family Thermoguttaceae; genus JANLFZ01. The sequence goes on along the minus strand of JBBIQF010000190.1, from coordinate 4,113 downwards.
GCCGCTTCGAGGATGGCCCGGACCTGCATTTCCGTGATCTCGGGATAGGTGATTCCCAGGCGCACGCCGCGGTGGCCCATCATGGGATTGGCCTCGTGGAGTTGCTCGCCCCGCTTGCGGACCTCCTCGGCGGAGATGCCCAGGGCCTTGGCCAATTCGGCCTGGGCCTCGGGGTCCTTGGGCACGAACTCGTGCAGCGGCGGGTCCAAAAGCCGGATGGTCACCGGAAGCCCGTCCATGGCCTCCAGGGTCCCCTTGACGTCGCGCTTGACGTAGGGGAACAGCTCATCGACGGCTTTTTGCCGCTCTTCGGGCGCGGTGGAGAGGATCATCTTGCGGAGCACGAACAGGGGTTCGTCCGAGCCTTCGCCGTAGAACATGTGCTCGGTGCGGAACAGCCCGATGCCCTCAGCGCCGAAGTCGCGGGCCAGCTTGGCATCCTGCGGCGTGTCGGCGTTGGTCCGCACGCCCAGCTTGCGGAACTTGTCGACCAGTCGCATGAAGGCGCCCAGGCGGGGATTCTCGGTGGCGTCGATCATCTTCAAGGCGCCGGCGTAGACCCGGCCGCGGGTGCCGTTGAGCGTCAGCACGTCGCCTTCGCGGTAGGTGCGGCCGCCGACAATGAAGGACCGGGTGGAAAGGTCGATTTTCAATTCGCCGGCGCCGACGATGCAGCACTTGCCCCAGCCGCGGGCCACCAGAGCGGCATGGCTGGTCATGCCGCCGCGCGCGGTGAGGATGCCCTTGGCCGCCCGCATCCCCTCCACGTCCTCGGGATTGGTCTCCTCGCGGACCAGGATGACCGATTCGCCTTGGCGGGTCCATTGGACGGCATCCTGCGAGGTGAAGACGATGTGGCCGACGGCCCCGCCCGGCCCGGCCGGCAGGCCGGTGGCGATGGGCTGGTGGTTCTTCTCATCGGCCGGGTCCACAATGGGGTGCAGCAGCTCGTCCAGTTGGGCCGGCTCCACCCGCATCACCGCCGTGGCCTCGTCGATGAAAGGTTTGCCATCGGGGCCTTTCTCGGCCAGCATGTCCATGGCCATGTTCAGGGCTGCGGTGCCCGTGCGCTTGCCGACCCGGCACTGGAGCATGTACAGCCGCCCCTCCTGGATGGTGAACTCGATATCCTGCATGTCGCGGTAATGGTTCTCCAGGCGCGTGCGGATATCGCACAGTTGGCGGTACAGCTCGGGCATCTGGGTTTCCAGCGACGGCAGATGCTTGTTCTGCTCGTTCTTGGTGTCCTCGTTGAGCGGATTGGGGGTGCGGATGCCGGCCACCACGTCCTCGCCCTGGGCGTTGACCAGCCACTCGCCGTAAAACTTGTTCTCGCCCGTGGCCGGGTTGCGGGTGAACGCCACGCCGGTGGCCGAGGTGTTCCCCATGTTGCCGAACACCATGGCCTGCACGTTGACCGCAGTGCCCCAGTCGTCGGGAATGCCCTCGATGCGGCGGTAGGAGACGGCCCGCTTGCCGTTCCAGCTCTTGAACACCGCCCCGATGCCGCCCCAAAGTTGCTCCATGGGATCGTCCGGGAACTCCCGGCCCAGCACCTCCTTGACCTTCTCTTTGAACTGCTCGCACAGTTGCTGCAAGTCCTCGGCCGTCAGGTCCGTATCCGAGCTGTACCCCTTGGCCTGTTTGAGGTCGTGCATCAGCTTCTCGAGCTGCACGCGGATGCCCTTGCCCTCGGGCGGCTCGATGTCCTCGGCCTTTTCCATGACCACGTCGGAATACATCATGATCAGCCGGCGATAGGCGTCGTACACGAAACGCGGATTGCCGGTCTTCTCGATCATGCCCGGGATGGTCTTCGAGCACAGTCCGACGTTCAGCACGGTTTCCATCATGCCGGGCATGGAGCGGCGTGCCCCGGAGCGGCAGGAGACCAGAAGGGGATTCTTGGGATCGCCGTACTTCATGCCCATGCAGGCTTCGACCTTGGCCAGGGCCTCGGCCACCTGCTCCTTCAAGTCGCCGGTAAAGACGCGCCCGCCTTGAAGGTACACGTTGCAGTATTCGGTGGAGATGGTGAAGCCGGCAGGCACGGGCAGCTTCAGGGGTTCGCGGGCCATCTCGGCCAGATTGGCCCCCTTGCCGCCGAGGATGTCGCGCATCTCGGCGCTGCCTTCGGTGCCTTCCGGACCGAAAAAGTACACGTACTTCTTGCGCACGGGCTTGCTGGCCGCGGCCTTGCGGCGCGGAGTGGTCTTCTGCGTGGAAGATGTAGGGTTCTTCTTTTGGGCCATCGTCGATCCCTCGCGCTGGTGGTTTGCGAAAACGATTCTCAGCGCCCGCGCCGAAGCCACTCGTGGCAGCTTGGGCGGGCCTCCCGGAGCCGGTTTCAAGCCGAAACGAAAACTCCAAAGTCTACCCAGCCCCTCATGAAGCGTCAAGCGGGGGGGAAATTGTGCCACAAAGGTAGTAGGCACCGCCCAACCTCAGGGCCCCGTTCCCAAGCCGCACGCTTCGGATAGAATGATGGCTTGCGTGCGGGGGTGGGCCGGCGGCCCTCCCCTCGGTGCTCGACTCTCGATACGCATCCTCTTTTGCGCCCACCATCATGGCAACCAAAGGCAAAAAGAAGAAGGCCGAAGTGGTGTTTTTGGCCTGCGAAGAGTGCGGCGAGCTGAACTACGTGCTCCGCCGCAAGCCGGGGGGCGAAAAACTCCGCCTCTCGAAATACTGCTCCCGCGACCGCAAACACACCATGCACGCGGAGAAGAAGAAGTAGCTTCGGCCCACACCGGCCCGGTGAGGGCCTCCAGCTCAGGGAAGGATTATGCCCAAGCGGTGGCGGATTCTGCCGCACCAGCCGGAGCGCATCGAGGTGCTGCGGCGCCGGGCGGGAGTGCCCGCCGTATTGGCCGAACTGCTCGTCTGCCGCGGGGTGGACGATCCCGAACAAGCCCGCCAGTTCTTGGACCCCCGGCTGGCCGACCTCCGCCCCCCGGATGCCCTCCCCGGTTGCCTGGCAGCGGCCGAGCGGCTGCATGCCGCCATCCGTGCCGGCAAGCGGATCGTAGTGTACGGCGATTACGACGTCGATGGCATCACCGGGACCGCCATCCTGGTCGCCGGCATTCGCCTGTTGGGCGGCCAGGTGCGGTACTACGTGCCCCACCGGATTGACGAAGGGTATGGGTTGCACGAAGACGCCATCCGGCGTCTGGCGGCCCAAGGCACCGATGTGCTGGTCACCGTCGACTGCGGCATCGCCAGCCCCCAAGAGGCCGAGGTCGCCAAACAGTGCGGCATCGAACTGGTGATCACCGACCACCACGAGCCGGGGCCTTCCCTCCCCCAAGCGGCCGCCATTGTCCATCCCCGCCTGCCCGGCAGCCGGTATCCGTTCGGCGGTTTGAGCGGTTCGGGCGTGGCCCTGAAGGTGGCGTGGGCACTGGCCCGGCTGGCCAGCGGTCAGCAGCGGGTCGGCCCGGCCATGAAGACGCTATTGGTCCAGGCGGTGGTCCTGGCCGCCTTGGGCACCGTGGCCGATGTCGTCCCCCTGGTCGACGAGAATCGCATTCTGGTAGCCGAAGGGCTCAAACGCCTCCGCGAAGCCGCCGGGGTGGGCTTGGCGACCTTGCTTGACGTGGCCAAGGTTGCCAAGGCCGAGCCCGATTCCGAAGACGTGGCCTATTTGCTTGGCCCGCGACTCAATGCCGCCGGGCGCCTGGGCCAGGCCCAACTGGCCGTCGAACTCCTTTTGACCGACAAGCCCGACCGCGCCCTGGAACTGGCCCAATACATCGACGGCCTCAATGCCAGCCGCCAGACCCTGGAGCGGAGCATCTATCAGAAGGCGCTGGAACTGGCCGAGCAGGAATTCGATCCCCAGCGCGATGCCGCCTTGGTGCTGGGCCATCCTGGGTGGCATGTCGGGGTGATCGGCATCGTGGCTGGCCGGCTGGCCGAGAAGTTCCACCGCCCGGTGGTGCTGGTGGCCTGGGACCCGCTGGGCGTCAAGGCGGGGGTGGGTTCGGGCCGGAGCGTGCCCGGCTTTCACCTCCACGCCGCCCTGGAAGCCTGCGCCGAGCATCTCCTGCGGCACGGCGGCCATGCGGCCGCAGCCGGGCTGACCATCGCCCCCTCCCAGTTCCCCGCCTT
>JBBIQF010000189.1:0-11420 GCA_037442445.1 Planctomycetaceae bacterium | reverse complement strand
TCCTCCTTGGGCGGTGTGTAAACGCACGACCGAGAGGATAGCGCTGCGTCGCTGTTTTGTCAATTCTTGTTTCCGCCAAACCGCCCCCGCACCTTTCCGCAACAGAAACTACTTACAGACTGCTACATTCTATGCGACTGAAAAGCCGCGGCGCCACGGGAGGTCAATAAACAGCCACATCCGTGCCGCCGTCAACGGCTGCTACGGCTCGGGGGGCGATTCCCGTGGCTGGGTGCTGTCCGGATGGGGGTCTACCGGTTGCGGCCGTTCATAGGGGATGCCGTATTTTTCGTCCAGCCAGCGGCCGAGGTCGATGAGTTTGCAGCGGGGGCTGCAAAAGGGCATGGCGCGGCTTTCCCGCGGGTCGAATTGCTTGCCGCAGATGGGGCAGGTGATCAGCGAGGGCACCGCACGGGCCACCGCGGGGGTTCAAGAAGCGGCCTTGGAGGTTTCGGTCTTCGCTTTGCTCTCGGTCTTGGTCTTGCTGTCGGCTTTGCCGTCGCTGCCGCTTTTTTCGGCGGCGGCTGCTTTCTTGTACGATTCGCTGCGGTAGTCGGTCTTATAAAATCCGGAACCTTTGAACACGATGGCAGCGCCGGGGCCGATCAGCCGCCGCAACTTGTTCTTGCCGCATTCGGGGCATTTCTTCTCGGGTTCGGCGGTGATGGACTGGAACAGCTCGAACTGATGCTGGCAGGCGTCGCACACGTATTCGTAGGTTGGCATGAAGAGGCTCCTCCACAATCGGTTGGATGGCGGTTCCCAATGGCGGCATGGCTCTGCGGGGTGCCGCGGCCCGCCAGCCCCGTCACGGCGGCGCCGAGACGATCACCTGGCTGGGGCGGACCACGCGGTCATGCAGGGTAAAACCTGTGCGGACCACTTGGAGCACGGTATTGGGGGGGAACTCGCTGGAAGGCTGCTGCAAGATCGCTTCGTGGTAATTGGGGTCGAACGGCTGGTGCAGGGCGTCGATGGGTTTGCAATGGTGTTTGGCCAGCACGCCCTCGAACTTCCGGGCCACCAGCTCCACCCCTTCGCGGAGTGCCGCGGCCTCGGTGCTGGATTGCGACGAATCGATGGCCCGGCGGAGGTCGTCCAGCACGGGCAAGAGGTCGCGGATAAAGGGCATCAAGGCGTAGCGGCGTTCTTCCTCGATGGTGCGGTCGGCGCGTTTGCGGTAGTTGTCCAACTCGGCCAGACTCCGCAGCGCGCGGTCTTTGGCCTGGTCGAGTTCGCTGCGCAGCCGGGCGATTTCCTCGTCGCGGCGGGCGATCTCGGCGTCCCAAGCCGCCTGGACCTCGGCAGCGTCGGCCCGCTGCGCCGAAAGCGGCTCTTGGGCTTCGGCGGCGCCGGCCGGCGATACCGCCGCGTCGGGGCTTGTCCCGGCGGGTTCTGGGCGGCTCGCCTCGGTAGGCTCGTGGTTATCTGCCATAGGCTGGCCTCCGTCGGTCTGCGCCGGCTAGCCGGCTTGAAAGTACTCTTTGAGTTTTCCGAAAAAGGTTTTTCGCTCGGGCCCCACGTGCCGGTTCTCCAGCTCCGCCAATTCGCGGAGCAGGCGTTCGTGTTCGGGGGTGAGGCGCTGGGGGACTTCGATTTTGACCTCGACGACCAGGTTGCCCCGGCCGCGGCGGCGCGGGTCGGGCATGCCCAGCCCCTTGAGCGTGAACTGGGTGCCGCTTTGGGTGCCGCGGGGGATCTCCAGCTCGCGGGGGCCATCCAACGTGGGCACCTGGATGGTGGCGCCCAGGGCTGCCTGGGCATAGCTGATGGGCACCTCGCACAGCAAGTGGGGGCCCTGTCGGCGGAAGAGGGGGTGCGGCCGGATGCGGATCTCGCACAGGCAGTCGCCCCGCGGGCCGCCGTCCGGGCTGGGTTCCCCCTCGCCGGGGATCTGGATCTGCATCTGGTTGTCCACGCCCGCGGGGATCGTCACCTCGCGGCAGACCTCGCGGAGCACCAGTCCCTCGCCGCGGCAGGTGGGACAGGTCTCGCGGATGACTGCACCGGCACCGCGGCAGGAGGGGCAGGTGGTCTGGATGGAAAAAATGCCCGACGATTGCACGACATTCCCCCGGCCGCCGCAGAAGCGGCAGACCTCGGGCCGGGTGCCCGGCTTGGCCCCGGTGCCGTCGCACGTGGGGCAGTATTCGCGCCGGTGGATGGTGATGGTTTTTCGGGTTTCGTGGGCGGCCTCCTCCAGCGAAAGCTCGACCTGGCAATGGACGTCGGCCCCTTTGCGTGGCCCGCGGCGGCGGCGCCGGCTGCTGCCGAAAAAGCCCTCGAACAGGCTCTCGCCGAAAATGTCGCCAAAGGCCTGGAAAATGTCGTTGATATCGTGGAATTGCGGCCCGACACCGCGCCCTTCCAGGCCGGCGTGCCCGTAGCGGTCGTAGATCGCCCGCTTCTCCGGGTCGTTGAGGACTTCGAAGGCCTCGGCGGCTTCTTTGAACTTGGCCACCGCCTCTTCGTCGCCCGGGTTGCGGTCGGGGTGGTATTTGAGGGCGAGTTTGCGGTATGCCTCGGCAATCTGCTTTTCCGAGGCGTTGCGGTCCACGCCCAAGACCTCGTAATAATCGCGTTTGCCAGCCATGGTCGGCATGGTGGAAGTGCGGCGCTCGAACTCGAACCACCCAATTCTACCGCAGGTTTCCCTTGGCTGGCATGGCAAAAAACACCCCGCGCCTACGCGCCCGGTCAGGGACTCGCCGGGCAATCACCCGGCGAGTCCGGCCAAGCGCGGCGACCCGGTCCCGCCCGTTCAGCGGACGGCGCCTTCCACGGCGGGCTGCTTCTTCTTGTCCTCCTTGGGGATATCGGTGACCAGCGTCTCGGTGGTGAGCATCAGGCCGGCGATGCTGGCCGCGTTCTCCAGTGCGGTCCGCACCACCTTCAACGGGTCGATGATGCCGGCCTTGAACATGTCCACGTACTTGCCGGTGTTGGCGTCGAAGCCCACGTTGACCGGCTTCTCGGCGACCTCGTCGGCCACCACGGCGCCGTCGGCGCCGGAGTTCTCGGCGATCTGGCGCAAGGGGGCCGAGAGCACCTTGAGGATGATGTCCACGCCGATCTTCTCATCGCCGCGGGCATTGGCCCGCACCTTCTCGACCGCCTCGCGGCAACGGAGCAGGGCGACGCCGCCGCCGGGGAGGATGCCTTCCTCGGCGGCCGCCCGCGTGGCGTGCAGGGCGTCCTCGACACGCGCCTTGGTCTGCTTCATTTCGGCTTCGGTGCTGGCGCCCACGCTGACCACGGCCACGCCGCCGGCGAGCTTGGCCAGGCGCTCCTGGTACTTTTCGCGGTCGTAGTCGCTATCGGTCTCCTCGATCATCTTGCGGAGCTGCTCGATGCGGGCCTTGATGTCGGCCTGCTTGCCGCCCCCTTCGACGATCGTGGTCTTGTCCTTATCGACCGTGATCTTCTTGGCCTTGCCCAGGTGCTCCAGCGTGACGTTCTCGAGTTTCATGCCCAGGTCTTCGCTGATCATCGTGCCTCCGGTGAGGATGGCGATGTCCTGGAGCATGGCCTTACGCCGGTCGCCGAAGCCCGGGGCCTTGACGGCACAGCAGTTCAGCACGCCGCGAAGCTTGTTGACCACCAGCATGGTGAGGGCTTCGCCCTCGACATCCTCGGCGATGATCAGCAGGGGCTTGCCCGCCTGGGCCACGCGCTCCAACAGCGGGATCAGGTCCCGGATGTTGGAAATCTTCTTTTCGTGGATCAGGATCAGGGCGTCCTCCAGCAGGCAGTCCATCTCCGGGGCGCGGTTGATGAAGTAGGGGGAGAGGTACCCCTTGTCGAACTGCATCCCCTCGACCACCTTGTAGGTGGTTTCGGCCGTCTTGCCCTCCTCGACGGTGATCACGCCGTCGCTGCCGACCTTTTCCATGGCCTCGGCCAGAAGATCGCCGATCTTGCGGTCGTTATTGGCGCTGATGGCGCCCACCTGGGCGATCTCCTCCTTGCTGGTGACGCGTTTGGCCATGGAGACCAGGTGTTCGACGGCGGCGTCGACGGCCTTCTCGATGCCGCGGCGGATGGCCGTGGGGTTGCTCCCGGCGGTGATGTTCCGCAGGCCCTCTTTGAAGATAGCGCGGGCCAGGACGATGGCGGTGGTGGTGCCGTCGCCGGCCACGTCGGAGGTCTTCGACGCCACCTCGTTGACCAGTTTGGCCCCGAGGTTCTCGAACTTATCCTCCAGCTCGATCTCCTTGCTGACGGTAACGCCGTCTTTGGTGACGGCCGGCCCGCCGTAGGACTTGCCAAGGATCACGTTGCGGCCGGTGGGTCCCATGGTGACGGCGACCGCATCGGCCAGTTTCTCGACGCCCTTGAGCATTTTGGCTCGGGCGGTATCCTCGAAGAGCAATTGCTTGGGCACGTCAGGGGTTCCTCCTGGCTTGGGGTAGTCGTCGGGTTACCGGCTGGGCTACTTGATGATCTTGGCCAGCACGTCGCTTTCGCGAAGGATTTTGACCTCCTTGCCGTCGATCTCGATATCCGTCCCGGAGTATTTGCCGTAGATCACTTCGTCGCCGACGGCCACCGACATGGGGCTCCGCTCGCCGTTGTCCAGCAGCTTGCCGGGGCCGACCGCCAGGACCGTGCCGCGCTGGGGCTTTTCCTTGGCGGTATCCGGCAGCACGATGCCGCCGGGGGTTTTCTCTTCGGCCTCGACCGGCTCGACCACGATCCGCTCATCCAGGGGCTTGAGGTTGATATTGGCCATGACTCGGTTCCTTTGGGTCTAGATGGTCCTTGGGAATGACTTCTACGAGTATGCGTGGGGGTTGGGGGCACCGCGGGGCGGGTTGGCCAGGCCGGGCTTCTGGGCCGCCCTGCCCGGGCCGCTCAAGGGCCGCCCGGGCCGCCGTCAGTACGCGCCCATGCCTTCCGGGCCGTGCCCGCGACCATGCTTGTCCGTCTCCTCCTTGGGAATCTCGGTGACCAGGCACGAGGTGGTCAGCAGCAGCGAGGCCACACTGGCTGCGTTTTGCAGGGCCACGCGGACCACCTTGGCCGGATCCACGATCCCCGCTTCCATCAGGTCGCAGTAGCGGTCCTTCTCCGCGTCGTAACCCTCGTTCTTGCCCTTGGCGTTGCGCACGCGGTTGACGACCACGGAGCCATCCTGGCCGGCATTCTCCGCGATGTAATACAGGGGCAGTTCCAGGGCCCGCTTGACGATCTGCGCCCCGAGGGCCTCGCTGCCGTTCAGTTCGAGCTTGTCGACCGCCTTGGCGCACCGCAGCAGGGCCACGCCGCCGCCTGGCACGATCCCTTCCTCTAGCGCCGCTTTGGTGGCGGAGCGGGCGTCTTCCATGAGGAATTTCCGCTCCTTCATCTCCGTTTCCGTGGCGGCGCCCACGCGGATCTGGGCCACCCCGCCGGAGAGTTTGGCCAGCCGCTCCTGGAGCTTCTCGCGGTCGTAGTCGCTGGTGGTGGTTTCGATCTCGGCGCGGATCTGGTTGGCCCGCCCCTCGATCGCCGCCTTATCGCCCGCTCCGCCGACGATGGTGGTGTTATCGGCGTCGACGATCACCTTCTTGGCGACCCCCAGGTCCGAGAGCTTGACCGACTCGAGGTTGATGCCCAGGTCCTTGAAGATGGGCTGGGCGCCGGTCAGCACCGCGATGTCCCCCAGCATGGCCTTGCGGCGATCGCCATAGCCCGGGGCCTTGACCGCACAGCAGCTCAAGATGCCCCGCATCTTGTTGACCACCAGCGTAGCCAGCGCCTCGCCCTCGACTTCCTCGGCGATGATCAAGAGCGGCTTGCCGGACCGGCTGACCGCCTCCAAGAGCGGCACGAGGTTCCGGGCGTTGGAGATCTTCTCTTCATGGACGAGGATATAGCAGTTCTCCAGCTCGACGAGCTGCTCGTCCTGGTTGGTGACGAAATGCGGCGAGAGGAAACCGCGGTCGAACTGCATCCCTTCGACGACCTCGACCTCGGTTTCGGCCCCGCGCCCTTCCTCGACGGTGATCACGCCGTTCTTGCCCACGCGGAGGAAGGCGTCGGCCAGGACCTGGCCGATGGAGGGGTCGCCGTTGGCAGCGATGGTGGCCACCTGGGTGATTTCGCGTTTGCTCTTTTCGTCGATGGGCGTGGCCATCTTCTTGATGGCATCGACGACCGCATCGGTGGCCTTATGAATGCCGCGGGCCAGGGCCATGGGGTCATGCCCGGCAGTGATGGCCTTCAACCCTTCGCGATAGATGCCCTCGGCCAGGACCGTGGCGGTGGTGGTGCCGTCGCCGGCGACGTCGTTGGTCTTGCTGGCCGCCTCCTTGACCAACTGGGCAGCCAGGTTCTCTTCGGGATTCTCCAGTTCGATGTCCTCGGCGACGGTGACGCCGTCTTTGGTGACCTTTGGCGAGCCCCAGCCTTTGTCCAGCACGGCGTTGCGGCCCCGGGGGCCCAACGTGCTGCGAACCGCCCGGGCGAGCTTGCCGACCCCCTCGGCCAGCGCTTGCCGGGCCTCGACATCATAGACCATCTTCTTTGCCACAGCGGATTCCTCCTGTTGACCAAAGTAGGTTAGCTGCGAAGAACTGGCTGCGTTGGGCCAGCCCGGCCGTCGATTACCGCTCCCGGGGTGCTCGCCAGAACCGACGGCGGCACCCTATGGCAGCCCCATCATCGCCCACCCAGCTAGAGCAACGCCTGTGCCATACGAGGATGGAACGACGGAGTATCTTGCCGCACAAGCACTTATGGCAATAGCTGCCCCACCTATCGTCCTGCAGGCGGGGGGTGCTGGCTTGCCGGGATGCCATTTTGGCAGACCGCTCGACCCGATATGGGGGTGGCGCGACGCATTCCGGACAGGGGCCCGAGACATCATGCTCAGGGCGATAGCTTGAACCGCGAAGCCCCCTAGGTCGCGACGGAGACCGGGCGTTTGGCCCGAAATTAACACCCCCGGGCGCCTCGACGGCGTGGCCGCACGCTGCCAGGCTGGCTGCCCCGCACAGCATACCCTGTCGATTGGGGGGACGAGGCGTAGGGGTGATAGAAGCGGGGTGGAACCCCGGCCACGATGTGCGGAGGCACCCTTAAGTGGGCCGATGTCCAGCATAGACACGGGCCGGTATGCCCAGGTGCGTGGACCGCAAGTGGTGCCACGAAGGGTGGTTTTCTGGGGAACTCCTATTGTAGCCACCGCATGGGTAATAAGCAGCGTGAGCAGCGGAGCTTGAAGCGGGACCTGGTGGCCCTGGCCGTATTGGCTGCCGTGGTGTTTCTCGGCGCCAGCCTTTGGAGTTACGACCCCGCCGATCCGCCTTCACGCCTGGTGTGGCCGGAGAACCCGGCGGCGAACAACTTCTGCGGGCGGTCCGGGGCGTGGGTAACGCGGTGGCTGCTGGAAGGCCTGGGGCTAGGGGCATGGTACCTTCTGGTTTCGCTGGCGGTGCTGGACGGCGCCCTTCTGGCCCGGCAGTCGGTGGGGCAGCCGGTGGTCCGGCTGGCCGGCTGGCTGATGTCGCTGGCCGGGGTATGTACCGTGGCTGCGCTGGCCGGGGTGGGTGCCGGTCCGGTGCCGCCTGTCGGGCCTGGGGGCCAGTTGGGGGCGGTGATCAAGACCCTGTTGCTGCAACACTTCGCTCTGGTGGGGGCGTGGATCGTGGCGGGCAGCCTGGTTTTGGCCGGCCTGTTCATGTGTACCGACTATATGATCCTTCGCGTACTGGCCTGGCTGGTGGGGATTCCGATTCGCGGTCTGGCGGGTCAGGCCGCTCGGGGCGCCAAAGGGGAAGGTAAGGTCCGCCGGCGTTCGGACCTGGACGGTCCTGTCCCGCAGCCGGTGGTTGCGGGTTCTGCGAAGGGCAAAGACCTTGCCCGGCCCATCCGCGTTACCGGGCGCACACCGCCGGAAGGCAAGGACCCCAGCGTGCCTTCGGCAGGCTCGCCTGGCGGGGCAGGGGGCGCGGGCCATGGGGCGGCATCGGGCGAACGGGTTCCGTCACCGCCCGGCGGGGCGCCGCTGCGGATTCGCAAACCCCGCAAAAGCGACCGCGAGGAGGTGGTCGCTGAGATCGAGGCCGCAGCCGCCGCCCCGCCCGGCGACTACGAATTGCCCTCGCTCGACCTGCTGCTGCCGGGCGAGCCGGTGCCCTTCGAGGCCCAGGAACAGGATGTATTGCGCAAAGCGAAAATCCTGGAGAAGACCTTTGCCGATTTCGGGTTCAACATCCGGGTGGTGGAAATCCAGACCGGGCCGGTCATCGCCCAGTTCGAGGTCGAGCTGGAAGCGGGCCTGCGCCTGAGCAGGATCACGGGCCTGGCCGACGACCTGGCCATTGCGCTGCGCGTCCCCAGCGTGCGGATTGTGGCGCCCATTCCGGGCAAGAACACCGTGGGCATCGAGGTGCCCAATGCGGAGCGGCAATTGGTCCGCATGCGCGAGGTGATCGAGGAGACGGCCGACAAAGCCCGCACCATGCGGATTCCGGTGTTTTTGGGCAAGGACGTGGCCGGCAACCCCATGGTGGTGGACCTGGCCACGCTGCCGCACCTGTTGATCGCGGGGCGGACCGGGACCGGCAAGAGCGTGTGCTTGAACTCGATCATCGTGTCGATCCTCATGACCCGCCGGCCCGACGAGGTCCGCACGCTGCTGATCGACCCCAAAATGGTCGAGCTGAGCCCGTACAAGAACATCCCGCACTTGATGCATCCGGTGGTCACCGACATGCGCAAGGCGGAGGCCATTCTCGGCTGGGCGGTGGAGAAGATGGAAGAGCGCTACCAGTTGCTGGCCCGGGCTGGGGTGCGGCACATCGGGGTGTATAACCAGTTGGGCGAAGAGGAACTCCGCGAGCGGATCCAGCCGGCCGACGACGAGGAGTGGGCCCAGATTCCCACCCATATGCCGTACATCGTGATCGTGGCCGACGAAATGGCCGACCACATGATGACCGCCGCCAAAGAGCTGGAAGGGCACATCATCCGCAAGGCGCAGCAGAGCCGCGCGGTGGGCATCCACTTGGTGCTGGCCACGCAGAAACCCACGGTGGACGTGATCACCGGGCTGATCAAGTCGAACCTGCCGGCCCGCATCTGCTTCCAGGTGGCCAGCCGCGTCGATAGCCGGGTGGTGCTGGACGAAATGGGGGCCGACAAGCTCTTGGGCAATGGCGACATGCTGTTCTTGTGGCCGGGCACCAGCACTTTGATTCGCGGCCAGGGGACGTATCTCAGCGACGACGAGATCAACCGGGTGATTGCGGCGGTGGCCACCAGCGAGCCGCAATACGTCAAAGAACTGGTGCAACTCCAGGCCCGGGAGCCGGCGGCCGATGCCCGCGCCAACACGTTCGGCCACAAGGACGAGCTGTACGAGGCTGCGGTGGATCTGGTGGTCCGCGAGGGGCGGGGCAGTTGCTCGCTCTTGCAGCGGGCGTTGGGGATCGGTTACGGCCGGGCCGCTCGGCTGATCGACTACATGGCCGAAGACGGCATCGTCGGCCCCTACAACGGTTCGCAGGCCCGCGAGGTGCTCATCACCCTAGACCAATGGGACCGGATGCGGAGCCGGACCGCCGAAGCGCCGCCCGGTCCGGTTACCGTCCCCCGGCGAACCAACCGAATCGTCGTTTCCCCCGGCGCTCCGGTGGGCGACTGGGGCGACGGTTCCGCCGGTGCCAGCCCGCTGGACTCCGATCCCGCGCCGGCCGGCCGCGGCCCTGGACCTCCGGGCTCCTCGCAATTGGGGGCCTCCCCGGGAGCGGGACCATCGGGCCCGTAACCTTGCCGGGGTGCTCGACCCGCCGATGCCCGGCCCGGCGGCTTTAGGGGGCCGATTGGGGCCCGGACGGACGGGCGCAGGCCGGGTGGTCTTGCGGCCGTCCGGCCGCTACACTTCACTGTCCCCTGACGTGGGGAAACCCGAGGCGAAGTGTGTTTTTCCATTGAAAGTTGGCCGGAGGGGTGCCGATGCGTCATGCGTGGATCGCGGGTCTGATGGTGTTGCTGCTGGGGGCCTGCGGCATGGAGCCGACTGCGCCCAACGAGGCTGTGCCAGTCGCCACGTCGGGCCCACCAGCGGCCCCGCCGCCCCCCGGTGGAGAATCGGCCCCGCCGGCCCGTGCGGACTCGGGCTGCTTCTGGCCGCGATTCCTCGGCCCGCGGGGCGATAACATTTCGCCGGACACTGGGCTCTTGAAGCAATGGCCCAAGGCAGGCCCCCAACTGCTCTGGACCGCCAAAGGACTGGGCGAAGGTTATTCCAGCGTTACCCTGGCCGGCGGCCGTATCGTCACCGCCGGCAACCGCGACGACCAAACCGTGGTGACCGCCCTGCACATGGATGGCAAAATCCTGTGGCAGACGCCCAATGGCCCGGCGTGGACCGGCAGCCATCCCGGCACGCGCGGCACACCTACCATCGATGGCGAGCGGGTGTATCACGAAAGCCCGCTGGGGCAGCTCGTCTGCCTCGATGCCGCCAGTGGCAGCGTGCTTTGGACCCGCAATATCCTTAAGGACTTCGACGCCAAGAACATCGAATGGGCCCTGGCCGAGTCGGTGCTGGTCGATGGCCAGCGCGTGATCTGCTGCCCCGGAGGCAAGGCCGCCAGCGTGGCCGCGCTGGACAAGGTCAGTGGCAAGACCGTGTGGACCACGCCCTCGACCGGCGACCTGGCCGGCTATGCCACCCCGGTACTCGCCGACTGGCAGGGCCTGCGCATGATACTGACCATGAACCAGCGGGCGTTGATCGGGGTGAATGCCGACACGGGCGAACTGCTTTTCCGCCATCCGCACCAGACCAGCTACGACGTCAACGCCACCGCACCCATCTTCCACGAGGGACAGGTGTTTATCACGTCGGGTTACGGGTCGGGTTCCGAGATGCTCCGGCTTGTGGTCTCCGGCAACAAGGTGACGCTCGAGCCGGTGTGGACCTCCAAAGACCTCGATAACCACCACGGCGGCGTGGTGCTGTACCAGGGGTATCTATACGGGTCGTCCTACCAGGGGCGTTGGGTGTGCCTGGAATGGGCCACGGGCAAGCGGATGTATGTTGCGCGCGGGGTGGGCAAGGGATCGCTGACTGTGGCCGATGGGATGCTGTTTACGCTGAGCGAATCGCGGGACATGGGGTTGGTGCCGGCCACACCGGCTGAACATCAGGTGGTCAGCCGTTTCAAGGTACCCTCGGGCGGCTCGGGCCCCTCGTGGGCCTACCCGGTGGTGTGCGGCGGCCGGTTGTACGTCCGCCATGCCGACTGCCTGTACGCCTACGCGGTCCGGTAATCGCAACGCGTCGGGGAGCCTATTCCAAAAAAACTTCGGGGCGGTTCACACCCGATGCTGCGAACGGCAAAACAGTCCGGCATGACGGTGGTGTCGCGATCCCTGGCCGCCGCTGGGGGTAGCCGATGCCGCGGCGGGGCAACCCGGGCGCTAGC
>JBBIQF010000188.1:3909-11536 GCA_037442445.1 Planctomycetaceae bacterium | reverse complement strand
GCTACGTGTACGTACGTTCCGAATTGGCGAACCGGAGGCGTCATGGGATAAAGCTGGCAGAGAAGCAGATTTTCGACTGGCCAGCAAGCGAAGCCGAAAAAACCAACAACAATAGCGGTGTCCCATGGCCGATATCTGCGTAGCGCGGGTGGACGATCCCTCGGCAATGGCCAACATCCAAGCGGCGCTGGATCGCGATGCGCCGCTATTGCGGCTGACCACGGTGCATGTGGACGGCCAGGCGACGCTGCAAGCCGAGCACGGCGGCATGAGGGTGTTCTGGATTTACCGGGGCCAGGGCGAGGTTTGGCTGCCCCGGGGTTATCGCACGCAGGAAGGCGACGGCGCCCCCCTGCCGCCGGAATACCAACCCGACGCCCTGGCACCTGAACTGGCCGAACGGCTCGAGGTGCTCAAAAGCGGCATGGCCTCGGTGGTAGCTGCGGCGCGGGACCCGGTGCGGGCGATCGCGGGCCGATGGCGGGGCGGGGCATTCGTCGGCGAGGTGGCAGGCGACCTGTGGAAGCTGGAGCACGTGCCCCGCCCCTGGTCCAACCAGCCGGAGGTGCAAGGGGCTTTGGAATGGCTCTTCGGCACGTATCGGCGGTACGGCTATTCGACCAAACAGAGCGATTCCTACGAAGCCGTCCAGGCAGGCGATCAGCTTGTGGCCTGCGGGCAGGAGGAGTTGCGGGTCCGCGGCCGGTTCGACTGCCTGGCCATGGAACACCCCCAAAGGCGGTCGTCGCACGTTTCCGCGGCCCGCCGCTTGCGGTATCTCTTGGACACCGCGGGTGGATGCAACCCTCACTTCGACCCGTTCCGCCGCTTGCCGCTCACCTGGCAGCTCGATGCACCGGGCGGCACAGGCGACGGGCTCAACTGGGTCAACAGCCACGTGGTGAACATCCCCCAGGAGACCTCGCCCACGCATTTCCACCCCGTGCGGCCGGTCGGCGGCGGCCAGGCGCAGATCGAAATCTACCTGGTGCTGGACCCCCGCGTGTACGGCTTGAACACTTCGGGCAGGCAGGCCTGGCTGATCGCACTGCCCGACCTGCGGGACCTCGGCCGCTACCAACGAGTGGCTCTGGAGCCGGGGATGGTGGTGTACATCCCGCCGGGGACAGGCCACCGGGGGTTGGACGTATTCGTCAACGTGTTGACCATCCCGGGTTTCAAGCCGCACAACGAGTTGTATCTGGACCGCGATGTGTACGAACGTGCCGGCGGCACGACGCCCTATAACGCAAGTCTTCTAGAGATGAAGAACTTCAAGCATCTTGAGGATTATCTGTAGTCCAATCCGCTCCGAAAAGCGGCCAAAGCGGCCCGTCCTGCCACGCGGGCAGAAGCGTATTTGCCCATGAGTTTGCCTATTCGAACGTTGCCGGTGGTCGAGCGGTGGGACTGCCACGGCTGCGGCATTTGCTGCCGGGGGACGGTGGTCGAGCTGGATGCCGGCGATATCGCCCGGCTCCAGAGCCAGCGCTGGGCCGAACACCCGGAGTACCGGGGGCAGAAGATCGTCATTCGCCGCGGGTGGTGGCCGGCCCGGTACGAGCTGGCCAAGCGGCCCGACGGAAGCTGCATTTTTCTCACGCCCCAGGGGCGGTGCCGGATCCACGAGCAATTCGGCCTGGAGGCCAAGCCGCTGGTGTGCCAGATGTTTCCGCTCCAGGTGGTGCCGCTGGAGCGATTTGCGTACCTGACGCTGCGGCGCTACTGTCCCTCGGCGGCTGCCGACCGGGGGCGGACGCTGGAGTCGCATCACCGCGAGGCCCGGGCGCTGGTCGAGCGGTGGCAGAAGCGCCCCCGCGCCGCCCAGCCCCCGCCGCTTGTGGCCGGCCATCGCGCGACCTGGGACCAGGTGCTGACCATCACCGACGTGCTGGATGGGCTGGTCCGCGATGCCCGCTATCCGCTGGTCCGCCGCCTGGTCCATGTGGTGGAGTTTTGCGACCTGTTGGAGGGTTGCCGGCTGGACCGGCTGGATCGCCCCCGCCTGGGCGAACTGGCCGATATGCTCCAAACGGCCGCCGTGCGCGACGGGGGGCATGTGTTCCGCGATCGGCAGGCGCCGGACGCACGGACCGGCCGGCTGTTCCGCCAGGCCGTCTTCGAATACCTCGCCCTGCACCCGCAGTTTTCGGCAGAGGCCGGCTGGGCGGGACGCTTCCGCCTGCTGGGCGAGGCGGCGGCCTTTCACCGCGGCACCGGCCGGGTGCCCCGCCGCGGCCTCCCCTTTGCCCAGACCACGTTCGAAGCCCTGGAACGGCCCCTAGGCGCTCTGGAACCCCAGACGCTCCGCCCCTTGGAGGCCCTCTTCGAGGCCTCGGCCGCCTCGCTGCGATTCGCCATGCTCGGCCGGCGCCGCTGGCCTCTGACCCACAGCGCACGCGCGTTGGTCCTCGGCCATCCCGTGGCCTTGTGGACCCTCCGCCTGGCCTGCGCCGATCGCCCGCCCGCCGAAGCCGACATGCTCCAGGCCGTCGCCATGCTCGATCGCGGCGAAACCTATCCCCCCTTCACCGGCCGGCGGCATCAGATCCGCCTTCTGGCCATGGCCCGCGCCGGCGGGCTGGCCCGGCTACTGGCCTGGTACGCACGGTAATCCCCCTGGCCCCGCCCGCACCGCTTGCCCCTCAGTCGATGTGGAACACCTCTTCCATCGACGCCCACCACTCGCCCGGCGCCCGGTCCGCGAGCGGCACCTGGCACGGGCCGCAATGGCTCCACCATTGGCGCGTCGTCGGATCGGCCGCCATCCGGGCCATGTCCGCCGCAAAATCCTCCCCCGTGTACTCCGCATACGCGAAAAGATACGGCTTGCCCTCGATCTGCCGCAAGAAAATCGAATAGTTTTGCAGGTGGCATTCTTTGATCATCCGCAGCACGCCCGGCCACACCGCCGCGTGCAGCCGTTTGTACTCTTCCACCTTTTCCGGCCGCAGCCCGATCACCCACCCAAATCGCTGCATGGCTTTCTCCTTTCAATTATTAATTGAATTGCCATTTAGCGTGCCCGAAACGTGCCGTTTACTTCACCCCGCGCCCCCAAGCGCCAGCCCCGATGGTAGGGTGCGTGCTCGGCACGCACGCGCACTCGCCCTGGTGGATGCCGCCCAGCGCAACGCTGCGCCCAATCGTAGGTGCGTGCTCGGCACGCCCGCGCACCGCGCCCGGCCCCCAAGCACCAAGCCCGAGCCGCAAGCCCTGTTACCGGATCTTGGCCTCGGGCAACTGCTTCTGGATGCCTTCGTCCAGGGGCATGCGGTCGGGCTCGGCCCCGGTTTCTTTGAGCAGGCGAACCAGTTCGGCCTCCAGCTCCGCCCGCTTACTGGCGTAACGCGGATCGTCGATGAGGTTGTGCACCTCGTCGGGGTCGGTGGCCAGATCGAACAGATCGGGCTTGTGCCGGTCGGGGCCGCCATCGCCGTGGGGGTAGCGGATGAACTTCCAGCGCTCGGTCCGCACCGCCCGCACGTTAGGCGTATAGGGAAATTGCTTTTCGTAGTTGTACGTGTAAAGGAAACGGGTGCGCCACTGGGGGTCGTCCTGTCCCATGGCCAGCCGCTTCCACGACCGGCCATGCGCGCGCGGCAACGGCGGCACCCCGCAAATGTCGAGGATGCTGGGGGCGAAATCGACCGTAAGCGTCATGCGCTGGACGACGCGGGGCCGGTCCGGCGGCGTCAGCCCCGGGTAGCGGACCACCAGCGGCACGTGGATGCTCGGCTCGTGGGCCGTCCGCTTGTCGATCATCCCGTGCTCGCCATTGAGTAGCCCGTTGTCCGAGGTGAAGATGATCAGCGTGCGGTCTAGTTGGCCGCTTTCGCGGAGGTAGTCGTACAGCCGGCCCACGCTGTCATCGACCGAAAGGATGGTGGCCCAGTATGCCCGCGTCATGGCGGCGAAGTCCCGTACCCCTTCCGGCGAGCGGTCGGGCCATTTCTTGCGGTAATCGAACAGCGGCCCGTAGATGCCGTGCCACGTCTCCAGGCGCTCCGCGTACCAGCGGTCGTTATCGGCGATCTGGAACGCGCTGGCCGGATAGGGCACGTTCACATGGTCGAAGGCATGCGCGTACTTGGGCTCGGGGTAGTAGAAGCTGTGCGGCGCCTTGTGGCCCAGGATGAGGGCCCAGGGTTTTCCCCCCTTGGGCCGGCGGAGCCACTCCAGCGCCATGTCGGTAACCACCGTGGTGTAGTAGCCGGGCACCACGCGCCGCGGCCCGCCGTGGAAGCGGAACTCGGTGTCGTAATACTTCCCCTGGCCGCGGTGCGTGACGAAATAATCGAACCCCCCACGCACATCGTCATTTTCCTCGCCCATGTGGTATTTGCCGATGTACGCCGTCGTGTAGCCCGCCGCCCGCAACGCCTTGGGCCAGGTGGGCAGGTCCTCGGGATACTCGGTGAAGTTGTTCAGCACCCCGTGGGCGTGGGCATACAGCCCGGTGAGGATCGAGGCCCGGCTGGGCGAGCACAGCGACGTGGTGCAGAAGTGATTGGGAAAATACACCCCCTCGCGCCCCAGGCGATCGAGGTTGGGGGTGGCGATCACCGACCGCGGATTCAGGCTCAGGCAATCCCATCGCTGGTCGTCGGTGAGGATAAATAGCACGTTCGGGTGGCTCTCGGCGGCCCGCGCCCAGGGGCCCAAGGCCGCCAGCGTACCCATGCAACCCACAATGGCCATCGCAACTCGGATCATGGCAGCATACCTCGATTGGCCCCAAGCCATCTTCGGCACCCGCTCGCACCGCCCCAAAACGCTAGCCAACACGGCAACCCCGTCGCCTTTGCCCGGCCCGGAAAAGCCCCCAAAACAGCGCGCGGCTTGCCGGCGCCGGAAGCGCCGCTCGGGGTGCGTGCGGGACGTTCTGCCCCCCAGACTAACGCGATTTTGGCCATTCGGAAAGATCATCTTTGGCCGCCGGAAGCCATCTGGCCTGGCGGAATGCCGGCCACGGGCGTTACCGGGGCGGTCTCGTCGGCAAGGGCCCATAGCACGCGGCGGACCGAGTGTTCGGGATACTGCCGCGCCATCTCGCCGAGCGCCCGCCGGGTGGCGGGGTCGGCCAGCCGGCCCAGCGCCACAGCGGCCGCGTGCCGCACATCCACCGCGTTGTCCATATTGGCAAGGGCATCGAGCAGCACCCCGGCGGCCCGCCGCTCGCCGATCTCTCCCAACGCCCACGCCGCCGTCACCCGCCAGCACGGCGTGTATTCGAGCTGTAGGAAGTGGATGTTCGGCTCCGTGGGATCGGGCCGGCCATGCCGGGCCTCGTTCAGTTCGGGCCGCAGCGCCTCGGCCAGCACCGGCAGCGAATCGGCCGATTTCAGATTCCCCAGCGCCCGCCCCAAGTAAAACAGCACCCAGTGCCGCTGGGGTATCCAGGTGGGGTTGCCCAGCGAGCGATCGATGCGGTCTTCGGGCATGGCCCGGTACCGGGCATACGCCGCCCGAATCCGCGGCTCGTACCGCCGCTGGCGGCACACGGCCGAAAGGATTTGCGCCGCCCGGTTATCGGGGGCCGGCGTCCCGGCCCACGCCGCAAACGTCGCGCTCAGGGCCTTCTGGATCTCCGGCTCCACGCCGGCCTGCGGGTCGCCCAACAAAGCCAGGCAGGTCTCGATCACCGCATCGGCCCGGCCGCTCCGCCGAATCACACGCCCCGCCAGCGTCTCGTAGGCGTCGTTTTCCGGAAACAGGGCCCGGTCCGGATCGGTGGGCACCGAACGGATGATGGCCGGCACAAGGGGCCCGCCACGCCTGGACCCCATCCGGTCCAGCGCCTCCAGCACCCGCCCGTGCAGCGGGCTGGCATGGCAAGCATACAGCGCTGGATGATCGCTATACCAACCTACGTACTGGTAATACTCTTTCAGCCGGCCGAACGCCTCGACCAGCGCGCTTTCGGCCGCCGGCGTCGCCAGCCAGCCCAGCGCCTCGATGGCCGCCTCGGCCAGAAACAAATTTCCGCTGCGCAGGTCGATGTTCCGCTCGAGGATGTCTTGCAACAATGGCACGGCGGCCTCGTACCGCAGGTATCCCAAGGCCCGTACGGCCTCCTGGAGCGCCCGCGGATTCAGGGGCGAGTCGGCCGAAAACGTGAAGCGGTCGGTCCGATTGTCGTTCTCGAACGGCGGATAGGGGTTCTGGTTTTTGCGGGCCCGGACGTACTGTTCCAGGGCCCGGCACGCCGCTTCCCCGCCCACATGCCCCAGCGCCACCGCCGCGCGCCGCTGGGCGCCCGGCTGGGGGTCGGCCAGGCGCTGGATCAAACCGCGCTCGATCGCCTCCCACGAGTGGCTCTGGAGCCATCGCCGCCACGACTGGGCGAGATTCTTGCGGGTATCTTGCGGGGCGAACGGCGAAACGGCCTCGTTGTGGCCGGTGAGATTCTCCAAAGCCACCGCGGCCGCCTGGACCACCACCGGGTCTTCGTCTTCCAGGGCCTCGACCAAACGGGGCACGCTTTGCCGGGTGCCGCACGAGGCCAACGCCAAGGCCGCCGCCACCCGCACTTCGCGCTGGCGGTCGCCGAGCGCCTGGGCCAAGGCCCCGGCAGCAGCCCGATCGCGGAGCATGGCCAGCCGGTTGGCCGCCGAAATCCCCAGGACCGCATCCGCATCCCCCAGCCGCTCCACCTGCCACGCCACTTCCTCGGCCCCGGTGGCCAGCGGGCCGGCCGAATCATCGTGCCGGTCCAGCGATGCCACCTCGCGAAACCGCTCGAACTGCAAGTCCATCATCCCCGTCACGCCCGCGTTGTTGCCGCGGAAACGGTGGGGCCGGCCTTGCCCCAGCAACCGAAGCGGCCGGGCACGCAGCGCCAGCGAATCGCCCGCCGCCAGCGGTGGCGTGGCATGGCGCACGTGATGGCACCCCAGACACGTGCGGCGCTCGCCCGGCCGCACATAGATCCACGACATCTCGTTCAGTTCCGACCGCCCCTCCGCATCCACCGCTTGCAGCGCCAGGGGCATGTCGGCCGGCACCTCGACAAAAAACGAGCCATCCGGCGCAAGCGGCACCGTGCCCAATTCCACGGTCTGTTGCCCGGCATGCACGATGTGCGAATGCGACGAGCGGGTCGTCAGCGCCACCGCCCCCAGCACCCGCACCGCCCGCACCTGATCCCAACCCGCCTTCGTCTTCCGGGTGAAACGGATGTTCAGGCAGTGCAGGAAACCGGTCGCAGCGGGATGGCCCGACCGGCCCATATCGACCTGCGACGCCAGTACCGGCGGCCTTGGCCGGGGCCCCAAATACACCGGCGAGTGCACCGACCCCTCCTCGCATTCGTAGATCGGCACCACCCGGTTGTCCCGCGGATCGATCGCCGCGATCACCTCCGATTCCATCCGCTTTTGGCCCGGCCGGAGTACTGTGGCCAACAGCCGCCCATCCGGCAGCGGCGCGAGATCGCCCAATCCGTCCGGCAGGCGATGCGCCGGCTGGGCCTGCCCCGGCACGAATACGAAGTTCCCCTGCGCCGTGATGCACGCCAAACGCCCGTCGGGCAGCGGCGCGGGCGGCCCATACCCCACCCCCCCCAGCCCAACCCCAATTTGGGCCGCCCCCGGGGCGCGCAGCAGGGGGCGACCCCCCCCCCCCC
>JBBIQF010000188.1:0-3899 GCA_037442445.1 Planctomycetaceae bacterium | reverse complement strand
GGTGCGGGGGTCATACATGTGGGGCCCCCCACCCGGCCTTGCGCCCCCCCCCCCCATCCGGCCGGATCACGTGGATGTGCGTCTCCACCTTCGCCCGGTCGAAAAAGTTGTCGCTGCGGATAAAGGCGATGCGGCCATCGGCCATCACCTTCGGCTCGTTGTCGAAGATCAGCGTAAACGTCAGCGGTTCGATCCCCGTGCCGTCCGGGCGCATCGTGTACAGCGCCCGAGAGGGCGGATTGTGGTACTCCTCGAACGTGCCAATCCGCGTCGAGCTGAACACGATCCGCCCGTCGGGCAACTCCGCCGGATCGAGGTCGTGGAACGGCCCGTCGGTCAGCCGCTCGGCCGGGCCCCCCTCGGCCGGCACCCGGTAAATG
This sequence comes from Planctomycetaceae bacterium, assembly GCA_037442445.1. GTDB lineage: Bacteria > Planctomycetota > Planctomycetia > Pirellulales > Thermoguttaceae > JANLFZ01. The sequence goes on along the minus strand of JBBIQF010000188.1, from coordinate 3,519 downwards.
TGGAAAAACCGCTCCCCATCGCGGGCCATCGACACGTAAATCCACCGGCCGTCGAACGACACGCTCGGCGAACCCACAGCACCCCGCCCGGCGTCCACCAGCAGCCGCGGCACGGCATCCGGCCGGCCCGGCACCAACGCATACAGCTTGCGCCCGATCTTGGCCGGGCACGGCAAATCGAACTCCGTGTACGCCCGCGACCAGTTGTTGATCCGGAAACACACCCCCCACGCATCCCCGCGCAAGGGCGTGTACACGCTGCAATCCTCGGCCACAAAGGCAATGCCGGCCGGAAACCGGAAGCCTGCGTCCGGCTCGGCCAGCGTCACCGAGCTCTCGAACAGGCCCGCCGGCAGCCGCCGCCGCCCCGGCTCGTAGCGCAGCCGCCCCCACGGCGCCATCCCCAATGGGCCCAGCACCCGGGCCGGCCCCCACTCCGCTCCCCCGGCAAACTCCGGATGCGAATACTCGGCCGGCTCCCCCCGCGAAGCCACCTGCCACGTCCCGTCCGTTACCCACTCCAGCGTCCCGCCGCCCGGCACCTCGACCTTCAGCGCACACACCAACCCGCGCACCCCGCCCAGATCGGCCGCCCGAATACCGATCACGTTCTTGCCCCGCACCAGCCGCGACCGCAGGTCGTAGCGCTCCACCGTGCTCCACACTTCGGCTTCCGCCCCCTGGTCTGCTCCCACCGCCACACCGTTGACGAACAGCTCGTAACTGTTATCCGCCGTGATCAGAATGCTGGCGGTCACTGGGTTCGCCGGCAGCGTAACTGCCAACCGGGCGTGGCACACCGCGTCGTCCGGCCGGCTCCAAATCCACGATGCTTTTTCCAGCGAAGGCAGCGGCCCGGGCGGCTCCGGCGGGACCGCCGGCTGGGCCGGCCGGCGCGCCCGGACTTTCAAGCCCGCCGCGTCAAGCGGCCCGGCCAACAGGCCCAGCACCAGCCATCCCGCCAAACCCATCGCGATCGATCGCCAACGATTACCCATCGCAATCCCTCGGAACTCCTGGACAACACCCACTCGCACCGCCACCGAGCGCCGACCGTAAGGGAGCGGCCTCCCGCCGACGCACTCGCATCCCACGACCACTACCGAGCCGCGACCGCAAGCGATCGGCCCCGCAACCCACCCCCACCTGCCGGAGCGACCGTTATAGGCGCCGCAGGCCCCGGCGCCTACCATTGCGCCGCCGCAAATTCTTATCCGCCCCCCACAAATCCTTACTCGCCGAGTTGTGAATTTCCCCCGCCGCAACCTATAATCAACTTAGGTCCAAGGGTGGCCGCCCACGAGCAGCCCACAAGATCGAGTAACCCAAGTTCGCGGAGGCCGCCCGATACCCGCTGGCCCCGGCCCCGCCGCTTTGTTTGAGGGTTGCCGGGCCGCGACCCGCCCTGCGTGCCGATCTACCGGCCGATAGGCCCTTCGCCCCATGCCCCGGCCCGAAGCCAAAATCGCCTTTGTCCTCCTGGCGGTCCTGGCCGCGGTCCTGGCCGGTTGGCTCGGATTCCACCGCGCTTCGCCGCATCGCCACGCCATTTTGGCCTCGGGCAACATCGAACTGGTCGATGCCGAACTGAGCTTCAAGATTCCCGGCCGGGTCGAACGCCGCCTGGTGGACGAGGGCGACTTCGTGGCTGCCGGCCAGGTCATCGCCCAGCTCGATGCCCGCGAACTCGAGGCCGAAGTGGCCATGCGGCGCGCCGAACTCGCCGCCGCCCAGGCCGCCCTGGCCGAACTCCAGGCCGGCACCCGCCCCGAAGAACTCGCCGCCGCCAAGGCCGCTATGGAAAAGGCCGCCGCGGCTTTGGCCCAACTCGAGCACGGCCTGCGACCCCAGGAAATCCGCGTCGCCGAAGCCGCCGTCCAAAGCGCCTGGACCGAAAAACTCCGCCTGGAAACCGAATTGGCCCGCGCCCAAAAACTCCTCCAAAGCCAAACCATCTCCCAAGAGGAATACGACCGCCAGAAGTCGGCCTACGACGTCGCCGCCGCCAAACTCGTCGAAGCCCAGCAACGCCTCGAACTCGCCCGCGAAGGCCCCCGCACCGAAGAAAAAGACCAGGCCCGAAACGCCTTCCTCCAGGCCAAGGCCCTCTACGAACTGGCCCTGGCCGGCCCCCGCCCGGAAACCAAGGCCCAAGCCGCCGCCAAGGTCCAGCAGGCCCAGGCCGCCCTCCAACTGGCCGAAGTCCGCCTGGCCTATGCCACCCTCACCGCCCCCTTCGACGGTGTCGTCCTCTCCAAGAACATCGAACCCGGCGAATATGTCGCCCCCGGCACCCCCGTCGTCTCCCTGGGCGACCTCCGCCGCCCCTGGCTCCGCTCTTACATCGAGGCCGAAGACCTCGACAAGGTCAAATACGGCCAAGAGGCCCGCGTGACCACCAGCACCTATCCCGGAAAGGTCTTCCGCGGCACCGTCGGCTTCATCGCCTCGGAAGCCGAGTTCACCCCCAAGAACGTCCAAACCCCCAAAGAACGCACCCGCCTGGTGTACCGCATCAAAATCTACCTCGATAACCCGCACATGGAACTCAAACGCGGCATGCCCGCCGATGCCGAAATCCTGTTGGATTCCGGCGCCTCCGAAGCACCCGCAACCCCCGCCGCCTCGCAGGCCGCCCCGCCGGCCCCCGCACGCTAACCCGCCCCATGGACGCCATCCGCGCCGAACAACTCACCAAAGCCTTCGGCGATGTCCTGGCCGTCAACGGGCTTTCCTTCCGCGTCGATGAAGGCGAAATCTTCGGCCTGGTCGGCCCCGATGGCGCCGGCAAAACCACCACCATCCGCATATTGGCCGGCATCCTCGAACCCACCGCCGGCCAGGCCTGGGTCGCCGGACACCACGTCGTCCTCCACGCCGAAGCCCTCAAACCCCTCATCGGCTATATGAGCCAGCAATCGGGCCTCTACGGCGACCTCACCGTGCTGGAAAACCTCCGCTTTTTCGCCGACATCCACAACGTGCCACGCCAACAACGCGCTGAGGCCATCCAGCGCCTCCTGGCTTTCACCAGCCTGGCCCCTTTCCACCGGCGACGGGTTGAAAACCTCTCCGGCGGCATGAAACAGAAACTGGCCCTGGCCTGCGCCTTGGTCCACTCCCCGCGCGTGCTGCTATTGGACGAACCCACCTGCGGCGTGGACCCCGTCAGCCGCCGCGACTTCTGGCGACTGCTCTCCCAACTGCTCCGCGCCCGCGTCACCGTGCTGTTGTCCACCGCATACCTCGACGAAGCCGAACGCTGCCATCACCTCGGCATGATCCATCAGGGCCACCTCTTGGCCTGCGGAAAACCCGGCGAGCTGCGGCGCCTCATCCCCGGCCATATCCTCGAAATCCGCACCCCCCAGCCCCGGCAGGCCGCCCACGTCCTCCGCCAAACCCTCCCCCCAAATACCGTGGGGCTTTTCGGCGACCGGGTCCACATCAATACCGCTTCCCCAAACCATGACGCCAACCAGATCCGCACCACGTTGGCCGCCGCGGGTGTTCACCTGT
>JBBIQF010000187.1:0-11538 GCA_037442445.1 Planctomycetaceae bacterium | reverse complement strand
TGCGGGTTCGAATCCCGCCTCGGCCACCTGGGGGCTTCTTGGTGCGGCTGGCGGGCGATGCCGCTCCCATACGGTCGCGGCGCGGTTTGCGGTCGCGGTTCGGTTTGCGGTCGGGGCGCTGGTTGCGGGGGAGGGGCAGCCCGGCGGCTCACTCCTCCTCTTCCTCTTCCAGCCGGGCCTTATCGATGATCTCCTTGACGATGTTGCCCGGCACGAGGTCGTAATGGCTGAACTCCATGGTGTAGCTCCCCTGGCCGCCGGTGATGCTCGATAGGGCTCGGGCGTACGTGGCCACTTCGGCCAGGGGGACTTCGGCGATGAGTGTCTGGAGGTTGCCGCCTGCGGAGTCCATCCCCAGTACACGGCCGCGGCGGCCGGACATGTCGCTGGAGATGTCGCCCAGCTTATCGCCGGGCACGGTGACCTCGAGTTTGACGATCGGTTCCAGCAGACTGGGCTTGGCCTGGAGGAAGACGTTCTTGAAGGCCATCGAGGCCGCGGTGCGGAACGATTGTTCCGAGGAATCCACTGGGTGGTGCTTGCCGAAGTGCACTTCCACGCAGACGTTGGTCACGGGGTAGCCGGCGATCACGCCGCGGGCGATGCGGTCCAGGAACCCTTTTTCCACCGCGGGCATGAAGTTGCCGGGGATGGTGCCCCCCACGATGGAGTCGATCCATAGGAAATTGTGCTCGGGGTGGTAGTGGAACTCCTTCATGGCGGGAAAGCGTTCCTTGGTGGCGAACTCCTCGGGCACGGTACCGGCAGGGAAGGGGAACATGCGGATATGGACTTCGCCGAACTGCCCCCGGCCGCCGGTCTGTTTTTTGTGCCGATACATGCCGTCGGCCGTGGCCTGGATGGTTTCGCGGTACGGGATTTTGGGCTCTTTGGTTTCGATCTCCACTTTGTCGCGGCGGCGGAGGCGTTCGCGGAGAATCTGGAGGTGCAACTCGCTCATCCCGTAGATGACCATTTCCTTGGTCTGGGTATCGAGTTCGCGGCGGAAGGTGGAGTCTTCCTGGGCCAGCTTGGCCAGCGAGCCGGACACCTTGGCCTCGTCGCCGCGGGCCTTGGGCGCCGCGGCCAGGCTGACCATGGGCACGGGGAAGGGGATGGGCGGCAGCTCCCACTCGCCCAGCGAACTGCCGGTCTGCAACTCTTCGACCTTGGTCACGGCGATGATTTCGCCGGGACCGGCCTCGTCCAGCGGGATGGTCTCGCCGGCTTGCACATGGAACGGCTGGGCGATTTTGACCGGTTTGCGGGCGCCTACGACCGCGACCGTGCTATCTTTGGCCAGCTTGCCCGAAAAGATACGCAAATAGCTGAGCTTTTGAACGAAGGGGTCGATACGGGTCTTGAAGACCTGGGCCACCAGGGGGCCATTGGGGTCGGCAACGATCTCCGCCTCGGTGCCGTCGGGGCGTTTGGCCTTGCGGCGGAGCCTGTCGGCCGGCACGGTGCACAATCCCAGCAGGTCCATCAACTCGCCGAAGCCCACCCCCGTCTTGGCCGACACACACGCCACCGGGATCAGGCTCCCCTCGACCATGGCCTGAACCAATAGTCGCGAGAGTTCCTCGGCCGTGGGGAGTTCGCCCTCCAGGTAGCGGTTCATCACCTCCTCATCGGCCATGACGATGGACTCGATGAGCGATTGGTGGATGCCGGCCGGGTCAACCAGGGTGCCTTCGGCTTTGCCCGGCGGCTGGAGGGTTCCCACCACGCCATGGAAATCGGGGCCAACGCCCAGGGGGACGTTCAGCAGGACGCACTCCGAGCCGAAGATCTCGCGGATGCTTTCCAAAAGGGCGGGGAAGTCGATGTTGTCGGCATCCATCTTGTTGAGGATGAGCATCCGGGCCAGCCCGGCCTTGTGGGCCTCGGAGAAGACGCGGCGGGTGTTGACTTCGATGCCGGCCTGGGCGTTGATCACGATGGCCGCCGTATCGACCCCCCGCAGGGCCCCGATGGTTTGGCCGATGAAATCGGGGTAGCCCGGGGTGTCGAGCACGTGGAAGTGCTTGCCGGCGTAGTCGAAAAACACCGGTTTGGCTTCGATGGTGTAGCGGTGCGATCGTTCTTCCTCGTCGAAATCGCAGATGCTGGTCCCCTCATCCACGCTGGCCGGCCGGTTCACCATGCCGGTGAAGGTCAACATGCGATCGACCAGGGTCGTCTTGCCCGAGGACTTGTGGCCGCACAAGGCCAGATTGCGGATGGTCTCGACCGAGTAGGCTGGCATGAATCGGATTCCTCCGTAACGGTGATGCGCTGGCTAGCCGTTTTGGCCAGCCCGAATGGCTTCCGGCAGCGTGAGTGTGCCTTCGTATAGCGCCCGGCCGATGATGCAGCCCGCCATGGGGATGGCGGCCAGGCGGGCGACATCCGCCAGGGTGGTCACTCCTCCGGAGGCGATGACGGGCAGGCGGACGGCCCGCTGCATCTCGGCCATGGCGGAAAGGTTGGGGCCGGCCAACATGCCGTCGGCGGCGATGTCGGTGTACACGATCGCTGCCAAGGGGAGCGACTCGTAGCGGCGGGCCAGCTCCAGGGCCGGCACCTCGCTGGTCTGGCGCCACCCTTCCGTGGCCACGCGACCCTGGCGGGCGTCGATGCCCAGCACCAACTTGCCGGGAAACCGGTCGCACATCCGGCGGAACCACTCCGGTTGGCGCAGGGCCTGGGTGCCCACCACCAGCCGGGCAACGCCGATCGCCAGCATGCGCTGGATCGTCTCCTCGGTGCGGATACCGCCGCCCAACTGGCAGGGGACACCAACCGCCGCCACAATGGCCTCGATCGAGGCCACGTTGGCTGGCTGGCCAGACCGCGCCCCGTCCAGGTCCACCAGGTGCAGGCACTCGGCTCCCAGTTCCACCCAGTGGCGGGCCATGGAGGCAGGGTCCTCGCTAAAGACCGTCTCGCGGCTGTAGTCGCCCTGCCTCAGGCGAACGCACTTGCCCGCGCGAAGGTCGATGGCAGGCCAAATCTGCACTCCGACTGCTCCCGTCACCCCCGGGAAGGACCGACAAAACCGGAAATATGACATACGCTGCCGGGGCTTTCAAGGTCCAAAGGCCCGGCCCGCGCGGAACCAGGGAACTCCGGCTTCGTCAAGAATGGCCGTGGATGCCGCGACTTCGCGGCCTACGGGCACGAAAGTCGGTGCACTGGAAGCGACTAAAGCGCCGCGTCCAAAGCCAAAAGGAACTGCGACATACCCATGGGGGCATATTCGATCCATGGAGTGGCAGCCGCCAGGGCCGTTTGAGCGGCATTCCGGTAGTTTTCGCGGCCGGAAAGCACGCCCAGGCGCAGCAAGGCTGCGGTGGCCAACCCTCCCCCACTGGGGGTGGCAGAATCGAGCATATCTTTCTTGCGGACCAAAAGGCCGGGCCGGTTGGCCTCGGCCAGGAAGAACCCCCCGCTTTCTGCATCGGCGAAGCGGGCTAGGATTTGGTCGGCCAGCGCGGCGGCCTCGTCCAGCCACACCGCCTGGCCGGTGGCTTCGTAAAGGGCGATCAGGCCGTTGGCAAGCGCCGCGTAGTCGTCCAGGAGCCCCGGGATGGCCGCCTTGCCGCGGCGCCAGGTGTGCCAGAGCCCGCCATCGGGTGTGCGGAGTTCGGCCAGGAGGAATCGGGCGGCCTGTTCGGCCGCGGCAACGTATCGGGGTTCTTGGAGGAGTTTGCCGGCCTGGGCGAGGGCTTCGATGGCCAGCCCGTTCCAGGCCACCAGAACCTTATCGTCCTTGCCGGGCCGCGGCCGGCGTGCCCGGGCCTCCAGCAGGGCCTTGCGGCAGGGCTCCAATCGGGCATCGAGTTCTTGGGGTGTGGTTCCGAGGCGTTCGGCGGCGGCCTCGAACGGCTCGATCAAATGCAGGACGCCGCCACCCTCGAGCTGGCCGAACACGGTAACCGCGTAAACCTTGCCGAACTGTTCGAGTTGATCAGGCGACAAGACCGCACGAATCTCTGCTGGATCCCAAAGGTAATACCGGCCTTCGGACCCTTCCGAATCGGCATCTTCGCTGGAATAGAACGGGCCAGCCGCATCGGCCAGGTCGCGGAGAATGTAATTCAACGTCCGCCGCGCCACCGCTTGGTAATACCCAGACTGTGTAACCTCCCACGCTTCAAGGTAGCACAGGGCCAGCATGGCGTTGTCGTAGAGCATCTTCTCGAAATGGGGGACCAGCCATGCGGCGTCGGTGCTGTAGCGATGGAATCCCCCGCCAAGGTGGTCGAAGATGCCCCCTGCGGCCATCCGGTCCAGCGACCGCCGCACCATGTCTAGCGCAGCTTGATGCCCGAATCGCCGGTACCGGCGCAACAGCAGCCGAAGGTCCAGCGCGTGAGGGAACTTGGGGGCCTCGCCGAACCCGCCCCACTGCGGGTCGAAGCTATGGCTTTGCCACGTCCAAGCCTCGTCCAGCAGGTGCGGGCCTGGGACCGCCTTGGCCGAGGGTTGCGGCAACGTCTCTTCGCGGAGCAGTTCGGTCAACCGGCGGGCTTGTTCCAGTGCCTCGGCCCGGTGGGTCTGCCATGCCTCGGCCACGGCCCAAAGGACCTGGGAGAAGCCCGGCATGGGGCCGCGGGGCTCCGGGGGCCAATACGTCCCACCAAAGAAGGGCTCCAACCGGGGCGTCAGAAACACCGAAAGAGGCCAGCCGCCGTACCCCGTCAACCGCTGCACCGACTCCATGTAGATTTGGTCGATCTCGGGGTGCTCTTCGCGGTCCACTTTGACCGCCACGAAGTGCTCGTTGAGCAATTGGGCGATCTCGTGGTTCTCGAAGCACTCATGGGCCATAACATGGCACCAGTGGCACGAGGCGTACCCGATCGACAGGAATATGGGCTTGTCCTCGGTCTGGGCCCGCTCGAAGGCCTCAGGGCCCCAGGGGTACCAGTCCACCGGGTTATCGGCGTGCTGGAGGAGGTAGGGGCTGGTTTCATCGGCAAGTCGGTTTGGCATGGGGCGGCCTCCGCGGTTCCAGGGCACGGGTGCCCCTGACCGAGAATTGTAGGAGGAGGAGGGGTCGCGGGATATGGCCGGCCGCTGGGAATCGGGGCCGGCCTGCCCGAACGATGTGAGCGGGCCAACTCGTGGGGCCGGAGATTCGCCCCGTGGTAGGCTCGGCGGAGCGACTTTGGGCCCGGGCGCGGTTTTTCGAAGCCGGCCTATGGATAGTTTGGAGAAAACGGGTACAATCCGGGCGGTTTTCCTCCGGCTGGGGGTTGCCCAACTTTCGGGGGCCGATTATCTTGTAATTAGGCCGGCATTGACGTCCAATAGGCCCTGTCTACAGGAAGGAGCCATGACAGGACGAAACGGAACGGGGAGAGGCAATGTACCCTTCCAGCTTTGGCCAAGCCGACCACCCGGACTGTTGTCCGGTGTGCGGGACGGCGGTATCGATTGATTCGGCCAACGGTAGCGGCCGGGCTTGTCCCAAGTGCAAGAGGCCGCTGTGGTTCGTGCGAAAAAGCGTCGAAGACGCGGTGGTCATTACCTTTTTGACCGGACTGGTCTCCGCCCATGCCACGCCGCAGCAGGTCGACGAGCTTTTGGCGGCCATCGGCCCGTGTTCGCGCGTGGTGCTCGACCTGTCGCGCCTCCGCTTCATGCCCGCGTCGTTCTTGAAACTGCTGGTGTTGTTGAACCACCGGCTGGATCCGGGCATTTGCACGCGGATGTGCGGGCTGGACGCCATGAACTCCACGGCCCTGCGGCGCACGCGCATCGATCGCCTCTTCGATATCTGCGATAACCAGGAAGAGGCGCTGGAGCATGACGTAAGCGCGCATCGGGCAACCAAACATGACTGAGCACCGCACGGTGCGGGCTTTGTGCTGCCTGCCTGCGTGCCAAGCACGCTAGGTCGCTTTCCGCGTCGGCTAAGCCGCTGGCTCGTTTTCGAGACGCTTGTTTGGCCATTGGGAATTGGCCATTGGTGCTTCTGACCTACCCGGCGGCTCCTTGTTGATTGCTCCGTCCGTCTTGCTCCCTGCTCCGTGCTCTTACCCGGCGGCGCGCCGGAACCCCCTCTGGTAAGGGGTGTATGCGGGCTGCTGAAAATCCTTGCCGACTGGCATTGACCGCTGCGCCAAAGGCACGTACGATCCCGCCGCGATTCCGTGGGTCCAGAAGGCAAACGTCCTCACGGAAGGGGACGGCCCACACGCTCATCGTACCGACAGGGAAGTCGCCGGCCCCGAAGCCGGGGCCTTCTCGTCGCTTTTTCCAAGGACACCAGCCATGCGGATGATCCGTGCGCGGCACGCGGTGGTGGCGGCCCTGGTGCTCGTGTTGGCCGGTTGCAAAAGCGGCGGCACGGCGGGCAGCTCGTGGTGGAGTGCTAATCCGTTCAAGAGTTCCCCGGCCACACCCGCCAATCCCACCAATCCTTACCCGCCCAGGCCTTCGCAGCTTTATGCGAACTCGGCCACCAGCTCGCCCTCGTCGGGCATCTCCGCAACCAACCCGGCCAGTTCGCCTTCTTCTGCGGGCGGCACGGGTAACCGCTCGCTGGCTTCCTCGCCTGTGGGCAACACCCGGCCGGGCTCGGCGGCTACAGGCTCCACATCGCCGGGTGCGGCTTCGGCCGGGACCGGCTTGTCGGCCAGTACCCCTCCGCTGGGCACCGGCGGGAACAACTATCCCGCCACCCGGGCCAGCTACAATGCCCCGGGAATGGGAAGCCGCTCGGGACCGCTGGAGTCGCCGGGCACGCTTGGTTCGGCAAGTGGCATGGGTTCGTCCACGGCCACCGATGCGATCACCCCGCAACGCGGCTATTACTCGGTCTCGCCCAGTACGGCCGCCGCGGGCAGTGGGCCAGGCACCGGTTCGGGCAGCTATACCGGATTCGGCAGAAGCCAAGCTGCCACCTCGGGCAATACGCCGTTCGGCTCGCCAAGTGCTGCCGGCCCCAGGTTCGATACCCCGTCGAGTCGCTATGGCAATTCCGGGGTGAAGGACCCGTTCAGTGCTCCCACCGACCGGCCGGGCAGCAGCCCGGCTTCGGGTACGCAAGGATTTTATCCCATTACGGCCAGCGGGCCGTCCCAAGCCGGCCGGGGCACGGGAAGCACGTATGGTTCTTCGAGTCCGACCCACAGCGGTCCATCGGGGACCTCGGCCTGGAATCCGCCGAACGACACCAGGTCCCAGGGCTTCCAGGCACCATCGTCGGCGGGCGGGTGGGACCGGTCCTCTTCCGGGCCGGCCTCGGGGATGGATCGAGGCTCGGCCTCGCCGTTCGGCCCGGCCCGCAGCGACAACCGGCTGGGATCGGCCACGTATCCCGGCTCGGCCAGCGAGTACCGCCCCGGCTCGACCGGCTATCAGCCGCCGGCTAGCGACTATCGGCCCGGCCAGACCGGCTACACCCCGCCTGCGCCCGGCACGGGCTACGCGCCGGCCGGCCCTTCGTATGGTCCGGGATCGCCCAGAAACGCCGCGGGGCCCCGGTATCCCTCCACATCGCCTGCCGATGGCGGCCTCGTGCCCGAAGACGCACCTTACCGGCCTGGGAGCGTGACGGAATACCCGGCCCGGTCGCCGGCCCCGGCAACGAGCGGCTCGCCAGCCTCGGTTGCCAATCCGTGGGTTACGCCCAGCCCTTACGGTACGGGCAACTTGGGCGGCAGCTATTCCACCGGCTCGGGAGCAACGCTGCGATAAGCGCCGGCCCGCGGGCTTTGGGTCAGGCCAGCACCACGTGCTGGCGGAGGAAACGTTCGACGGTCTGGTAGAAGTGCTCGATCGTTTCCCGCTTGCGCCATCCGTGCCCCTCGCCCTCATACACGTGGTAGATATGCGGGCTGCCGTTGCGGCGCAGGGCCTCGACAATCGCGTCGGATTGCTCGCGGGGCACGATGCGGTCGGCATCGCCCTGAAAGACGGCCAGCGGCCGGCGAATCTGCTCGGCCCGGAGCACCGGCGAACGCTGGCGGTAAACGGGAGCCGCCTCGGGTAACGGCCCGATCAAAAAATCCAGATAGTGGGCCTCGAACTTGTGCGTCTGGGAGGCCAGGTGGAACAGATCGGCCACGCCGTACACGCAGACGCCCGCGGCGAAAGTGTCGGGATACGCGATCATGGCTTGGAGGACGGTAAACCCCCCGGCACTTGCGCCCAAGATGGCAGTTCGCTGGGGATCGATCTTGCCCAGCGATGCCAGGTAGGCCACGCCGCTGGCCACGTCCTCGACATCGTACACCCCCCATTGGCCGCGAAGTTTGAGGGTGTACTGCCGGCCATAGCCGGTGCTCCCCCGGTAATTCACCATGAGCACGGCGTACCCGCGGGTGGCGAAGAACTGGGCCTGGGGGTTCCAGGCGCAGCGTGCCTGCGAGGTGGGGCCGCCGTGCACCACCGCCAAAAGCGGTGGCTGGCTGGAGCTGGTATAGCGCTGGCTGGCCGGGGGGTAAAACAGCCCGTGCACTTCCTCTCCGCCGGAAGAGGGCCAGGAAATCGGTTCGCAGCGGGCCAGGTCAGCGTCAGGGACCGATTCGGCCGATGCCCGGGCCACCACCCGGTGGCGGCCGTTTGATACGTCCAGCTCGACCAGCCGCGGCGGGACAGCCGGACCGCTGCCGATAAACGCAACACGCGGCCCGGTGGGCGAGGCCACCACCTGCGTTATCTCGCCATAAGCCTCCAGGCCTGGCAAGGGAGCGCAGGCGGCCGTCTCGTAGTCGATGCGATACAGGGTTTGGCGCCCCTGGCTGCCCACGGCCGCCACGAGCTGCCGGCCATCGGCCAATACCGCAAACGTCCGCACCCCCTGCACCCAGGGGGGCAGGCCGCACTCCATGCCTTCCGGTGTGAGCCATCGCCAGGAGCGGTCGGCCAGGTCGAGCACGGCCAACCGGCTCCAGCCTGTCGCGTCCGAAAGGAAAAACAGCCGCCGGCCATCGGGCGAGAACTCGGGCTGTTGGACGGCCACGTGGGGCCCCCCGGCGACCGCCTCGGGGCGCCCCAGGCGGGGCAATGCCCCTTCGGCATACTCCACCGGCGCGATGTACAGCACGCTTTCTTCCCAAGGCATGGCAGGGTGATCCCATGCCACCCACGCCAGCCGGGCGCCATCCGGGCTCCATGCCGGCTGCATGTAGAAGTCGTGCCCGGAAGCCAGAATCTGCGGCCAGAACTTTCCCGCAGTATCGACGATGGCCAGCCGATCGTTCCCCTCGTCATCGTGATGGACGTAAACCAGCCACCGGCCATCGGGCGAGACCACAGGCGAAGCCGGGCACCCGAACGCAGGGGTAACCGCAGTCGCCGGGCCGCCCGCCAGGCGCTGGCGATAGATTCGCCCGGCCTTGTGGGCCACGAAGTAGGCGTATCCAGCGTGGACGGTGAAGTCGCCGCCGCCGTAGCCCACCTCGGCCCGAACGTCCCACAAAGGAGCCAACTCCCGCGGCGCTTCGTCCGGGGCGAGTTCGCCCACAAGCACGCCGCGCCCCGAGCGGCCTTCCAGCCACACGACGGCTCGGCCATCGGAGTCCCAACCGGCGCCTTCCAGACGCCGGTCTTCGGCCACCAGGCCGGCCGAGACCGGGCTGGACCACAGACCATAAGGGCGGTGCAGTTTAGGCGTTTCTTCGGCCGGTTGCATGGCAGACCTTGGCAGCAAGGGGTTTCAAAACGGGAGGCACGCTCACCGCACGGCCAGGGGCACGCCGCCTGGCCAGAAAAACGCCCCTGCGCGGCGATTACAACGCCCGGATATGAAAACCGCCATCCACGTCGATACACTGGCCGGTGCTGAAAGGGAAGTACCCTTGCACGATGGCGGCCACCGCGCGGGCCACGTCGGCCGGCTGACCCCAGCGGCGGATGGGCCAAACCCCTTCGGCAATCAGCCGGTCGTACTTTTCGCGTACCGGGGCGGTCATGTCGCTGGCGATCACGCCGGGGCGAACCTCGAAGACCTGGATTTTCTCCTCGGCCAGCCGGTAGGCCAATAGGCGGGTCATCATGCCCATCGCGGCCTTGGCCATGCAATAGTCGGCCCGATTGGTCGATACGGCATAAGCCGACAGCGAGGAAATGTTGATGATCTTCCCGCCCGGCATCGTACCGGCTCGGATAAGCCGGACCATCTGGTTCGCGGCCGCCTGGGCCAGAAAGAAGGGCCCTTTGAGATTGGTGTTGAACACCAGGTCCCAGCTTTCCTCGGTGGCCTCCAGCACGTCCTTGCGTCCCGGGGAGGTGATTCCGGCGTTGTTGACCAGCACATCCAGCCGGCCAAACTCGGCAAGGGCGGCCTCGAGAAGAGCCTGGCGGTCGGCCGAGGAGGCCACATCGGCCCGCACGGCGATGGCCCGCCCCCCAGCCGCCCGGATGCCCGCCACCACCTCCTCGGCAGCGCTTGCCCGCTGCGCGTAATTGACCACCACCCCGTAGCCTAGGCGCCCCAATTCTTCGGCGATGGCCCGGCCGATCCCTCGCGATGAACCTGTCACCACGGCGGCGGGAACTGCGGTCATACCTGTCTCTCCGTACCAAGCCTCCCGGTGCACCACGACTTGCGCCACCTGGCCCTCCGGGCAGTGCTTGCCGCCTTGCCCAGCGGGCTGGAAAGGGCCTAGGGCTTCGAGCCTTCCGACGGCCGGGGCGCGGTGATGTCGACGTACACGTATTTTCCCCCGTTTTCGGCGGCCAGAGTGGCCAGAAAGCTGCCGCCGGCCGGGCGCGGCCCGCTGCCCATCTCGATCGCATGGATGGTGATCCCCGCCGCCATGCGGCTGAGACGCTCGATCTGCTGCGGGCTGAGCTGCGGGTCGTCGCCATCGGTGAGGAAAAAGATCACATCCGGCCGCAAACGGATGGCCAGCTTCAACGCCTCCTCGTGCTCGGTGCCGCCGTCGGGGGTGATCGCGTCGATGAACCGCAACGCCCGCTGTTTGTTCTCCTCGGTGGCAAAGGCCAGCCGCCCCGGCACCCCGGAGGGATTGAAGATCACCGGCCGGTCGTTGTAGAAGATGAGCTGGAACTGATGCACAGTATCGAGTTTCCGCAGGCTGGCCCGCAGTTCCTGCTTGACCAGTTGCAGGGCCTGCCGGCCTGCGCCCCCCATGCTGCCGGAACGGTCAAAGACGTAGACGAACTTGAAACCCTCGCCCACCAGCCCAAAGAGCGAGGTGCGGGCCCGGCCGTCGGGGAGTTCTACCGAATACTCGCCCGGACCGGCTGTGGCCGGGCCGCTCCGGGGCTTCAGCGCCGAAAGGGGGTCTTTGGCCCCGGCCTCTGCGCCGGCCAGTTTTCCGGCCGCCAGACTGCCCAAGACCAGGCAAACGCCGGCCAAGAGCAACCGCTTGCAGCTTGAAGGAAGAGAGCTTGGCCGGGGGAGCAGCCGCGGCCTCACGCACGGACCCCGCGATTGCGCAAGATGGTGCGGGCCTTCCCCCGGGCCGGATCGCACTGGGGTATTGCAACACGCCATAGTCGCCGGAATCGCACAACAGCTTCCCCACCTGGGCGCATTTTACACAGAGCGCAAGCCTCTTGCCCGCCCCCACA
>JBBIQF010000186.1:252-11694 GCA_037442445.1 Planctomycetaceae bacterium | reverse complement strand
TGGGGGGCCAACGACCAAGGCCAGGCCAAGGTGCCCGAGGGCAACGACTTCGTGGCCATCGCGGCGGGTCGAGCACACAGCCTGGCCTTGCGGAGCGATGGTTCGATCGCGGCCTGGGGGGCCAATGACCAAGGCCAAACCAACGTGCCGGAAGGGAACGACTTCGTGGCCATCGCCGCAGGCGAGTGGCACAGCTTGGCGCTGCGATCCGACGGGGTCGTGGTGGCGTGGTATTGTGGCCAGGCGGTGGAATTGCCGCCGGAAGAGGGGTGTGCCGTAGTGGCGATCGCGGCGGGCGTCTGTTGCGATTACGCCATTTGCGAGGAGCCGTGTGCCGAGGGCGAGTATTTCTACTACACGGGCCCGGGGACCGACACGGGTTGGAGCACCCTGGGTGCAGGGGCCGGGGGCGGCGGTCTTATGAACGCGCTCGGCGCTCCGGGCGATTCGTGGTCGGCATTGACCCCGATCGGGGCAGGGGGAGCCGGCCTGTTCGGCGGAGGCGGCGGAGGTGGGGGGGGGGGGGGGGGGGGGGGGGGGGGGGGGGGGGGGGGCGGGGGGGGGGCCCCAGGGCCTCCGGGTCCTCCCGGACCGCCTACTCCCCCCGAAATCATTCCCGAGCCTTCCACCGGAGTGCTGTGCTTGGGGGCGGCGGCCGGCTTCGGCATCCTTGGAACGTTGGTGCGGCGGAAGCGCACCGGGCAATGAATCACGGTGTGCAGGCAGTCGAGTGGGCCATCGTTTCCGCCGCGATCATGCAGCCTAGTTTGCCGATAGGATGCCTTTGAGTTCCTCGACGCTCGGCACCACGCCCACCACCGCCACCTGGTCATCCACCACCAAAGCCGGCGTCATGTACACCTCGTAGTCGAGTATCTTTTCCACGTCGCTGACCCATTCGATCTGGAAGGCCAGCCCCAGTTGGCGGGCGGCGGACTCGACATTTTGGGCCAGGGCCCGGCACCGCGGGCACCCGGTCCCCAGGATGCGGAACGTCTTCATTGGGGCGCTGCGAACGGTTTGGCGGCCGCCTGGTTTCCGGCGCCTAGCGGCCCTGGTCTCAGCTCGGCGTGCTGGGTGCTCATCATCGCCCCGCGCTGGTCGGTAACGCTCAACAAATACACGATGGGCCGCTCGGGCGGCAATTGGGCCTCGACCACCCCTTGGCCCAGCGTGGCAGGTTGCGTCTGCCAGTTCCGTTTCTGCCAGGGGCCCTGGTCCAAGGTGTAATGGAGTTCGCCCTTGACAAGAGGCACTTGCGCCGTGACCGCAGCGGAAACCTTCGAGCCGCGCAGCTCCAACGGCCCCAGCCGCGGCAGCGGCTGGCCGCCCCGCAGTACGCTATCCACGTACAGGCCGATCTCCTTGGGCGCCCAGCCATCGGGATGGCTGTGCCGCATCCGCACCTCGATCCGCACATCGACGGGCCCCGGCACCAGCCGGTAGCTCTTCTGGTAGCTGTCCAAAGGATAGGCGAAATCGTTGGTGCCGTTCATGAAGAGGATCGGGATGCGCACGCCGGGCAGATAGCGCGAAGGATCGAACAACCGGACCCAGCGCTCGCGCTGCGCTGGGCTCATGCGGGCGAACTGCGGAAGCCAGGCGCTGTTTTCGTGCAGAAAACCGCAGCCGTACACGGGTACGGCCACCTTGAGGCGATCGTCCAAGCCGGCCACGATGCAGGTCAGATAGCCGCCCCAACTGATGCCGGTAATCCCGATGCGGTTGGAATCGACGCCGGGCTGGGCGGCCAGCAGCGAGTGGCCGCGGATGACCGCTGCCACCGCGTGGTAGGTCCACATCTGGTCGGCCTCGGTCTCGGAGAAGTCGCGGAACTTGGAGTGGTCGTCCTGGCCGGGGCCGCCGTCCGGCAGGCGCTTTCGCCCCGGGCCGCAACCCGCCAGGTCCATGGCGATGGCGGCATAGCCGCGCTTGGCCCACAGGGTGGCCCACTCGGGGAAGGCGGTCCCCCCACCCCCGTGCACCAGCACCATGCCCGGGACCTTGCCCGGCGCGTTGTCGGGCCGGCCCAAATAAGCGAACACCCGCGTGGGTTTGCCGCCCCAGGGTTCGCCCTCGTAGTACACCTCTTGGACCAGGCCCTGCGTGGCGCCGAACGTGGCCCGCGGTATTTGTTTGAGCTTCTCCAGGTTCCAGGGACCAGTGTAGCGAGGCGGCTCGGCACCCACGGCGCCCGAGGCCGGCCATCCGATGGCCAACCACGCAAGCAGCCCGGCCAGCCAGGCCCATCTCCGCCGTGCTAAAGCACCACCGCTCCGGCCGGTGTCCCTGACAAACGCAACCCCCTTTGCGGCATGCATGGGTGCAGTTCCTCCCAGATGGTCGTTCGGTGCCCCGCCGTTTTCGGCCAACATACTCCGGGGCATCGCGGCAGGCAAACGGTTCGGCGGCGGCCGGCCGGGGCGTCCGCGGGGCAGCCCGGCTACTCGGCCAGCACGGTATCCTCGTGCTCGTAGCCCGGCGCACAGCAACACAGGAACTTCAGCACCGTGGCTCCGGTGTTGGTAATCTGATGCACCGCGCCGGGCGGGATGGCGATGGCATCGCCCACCCCCACCGGCCGCGTCTCCTCGCCAATCCGCATCAGCCCCTGGCCCTCCAGAATGTAATAAATCTCTTCCGTGCGGATGTGATGGTGCGCGGTGGTGGCCGCACCGGGAGGCAGCCGGGCCTCGGCCAGCGTCTGATTGCGGATGACCGAGTTGCGGTGCGCCAAGAGCTCGCGAATCTCCGAACCGTCCTTGGTGATGAAGGCCGGCACATGGTTGATGTTTTGAACGTCCATTGTCGCTGGCTCCGCATCGAATCACATGGGCGGCGGCGCTGCCGTTTCCAGAGGCCCACGGGCAGGCGCCGTAGTGGTCTTTTCGGCCAGCGCGATCTGCGCGGGCCGATAGTGCCGCACGTCCCAGGCCTGAGGGTCCGGCAGTTGCCGGCGATCGAATCGCTCGTCCGACTCGACCACGAACATGCTCGCTTCCGGCGCCTGCTGCCACAACCCGTGGAGCAGTTCCCGCATGGCCGTGGCCCGGTCCACATAGTAGGCATAGGGGGGCGAGCAGAATACCAGCCAGGCCTGCGGCCCCAGCCGCCGGAGCCACAGCGCTGCCAGAAAGGCGTTGCCGACGAACACCTCGGCCTGCGACTCTACCCCCAAAAGGGCGATGTTGCGGCGCAGCATGGCCGCGGTGGGATGATGCTGCTCGATGAACAAAGCATGTGCAGCCCCCCGGCTGAGCGCCTCTAGCCCCAGGGCACCGGTCCCTGCGAACAAGTCGATCACCTGTTTGTGTTCGACCGCCGGCCCGAGCAGATCGAACACCGCCTCGCGGAGGCGGTCTTTCATGGGCCGGACCGACCATTGGCCCGAGTAGAAAAGCCGCCGGCCCCGGAACCGGCCACCGATGATCCTAAGGCCCACCGGGCGGCGCTTCCCCGGGGGGCTTGGCGGCCCCGCGGGCTCGCATGTTGCCTTGCGCTTTCGGCGCTGCATGGTTCGCCTGGTGAACACGATCGCCCCGTGCGCCTGTCTTCCAAGAAACCGCAAGCCCCTCCGGGGACAAACCCTGCGGGGTATGGTATCGTACAGCGTACCGGCCGAGAAGTCGGCGGCCGCCCTGCGGCCCGCTCGGCCGCAGAAATCCCGAGGGAGTACTTTGGCGTGAGACCGAAGGCTGTTGCGATCGTTTTCGTGCTGGCGTGGATCCTCGTGGGTTGGGGTACCGCCCCAGGCGGCGAAGGCGGCCAGACGCCGCCACCCCCGCCCACAGCGAGCAAAGGGGCCGAGTTCGACCAGGTCTTCGAGCAATGGAAGAAGCTGTTGGCCGAAATGCGCGACCTGCGCAAGCAGCACCCCGACGCCACGCCCCAGCGGCGCGTGGAGATCGAACGCCGCTACGCCGCCCTGGTGGCCGAGGGCGAAGCCTTGCTGCCCAAACTGCTCCAACTGGCCGAAGCCTCTTACGCCGAGGCACCCGCCGAGCGCCTGGCCCAAGGCGACTTGCTGGCCGCGGTGCTCATCGAGCATTTCCAGGCCGACGAGCACGAAGAGGCGGCCCGGCTGGCCGACCTGCTCATCCGGACCGGCTATGCCGAGCGGGACGCCCGGGTGTACGCCTGGGGCGGCCTGGCCGCCTTCGCCACCTGCGACTTCGAGGCGGCCGAAAAACGCCTGCGCCAGGCCCAGGAACGGGGCGCCTTGGACAAGCTCCCCGGCCCGCTGCAGGAGACCGCCAAGGAGTGGCTCAGCAGCATCCCCTACTACCGGCAGGCATGGAAACGGGAGCAGGAACTCCGCCAGGCCGAGGCCAAGACCGATGACCTGCCCCGCGTCCTCCTGCGGACCAGCAAAGGCGAGATCGAATTGGAGCTGTTCGAGAACGAGGCCCCCAACACGACCGCCAATTTCATCTCGCTGGTGGAAAAGGGGTTCTACAACGGCACGCCGTTCCACCGGGTGATTCCGGGATTCATGGCCCAAGGAGGCGATCCGACCGGCACCGGCAGCGGCGGCCCCGGCTACGCCATCGCCTGCGAATGCTACCAGCCCAACCACCGCGTCCATTTCCGCGGCAGCTTGAGCATGGCCCATGCCGGCCGCGACACCGGCGGCTCGCAGTTCTTCCTCACCTTTGCCCCGGCGCGGCACCTGGACGGCCGGCACACCGTGATCGGCCGGGTGGTCAAAGGCCTGGAGGTGCTGGCCAAGATCCAACGCCGCGATCCCCAGGATGACGAAGCCCCCGTGCCCGACAAGATCGTCGAGGCCAAGGTGCTTCGCAAGCGGCCCCACCCCTACGAGCCCAAGACCCTGCCCGACCCCCGCAGCCGGCAGTGAGTTTTCGCCGGCTTTTTCGCGTTCCAAAGCCACTGCGCAGGATTCCTTTCCATGGCACAGCGGACAATGCAACGAACGTTGTCAGCAGCGATCGTTCTGGCGCTTTGCACCATAGCCCAGCCCGGAGGCCTTTGGAGTTGGGCAGGCGAGGGCGGTTCGGCAGTCGCCGTCTCCGGGGCCGAAGCCAAACCCTCGGCCAATTCGCCCGCCCCAGCTTCCGAGTCGCTGCTGCCCGATGGTTGGCGCGCGGCATGGAAGGATCCGCCGGCCGCCGATCGGCCGCTGCAAATCGTCCATGGCATCCGCCTGGATGGGCGCTGGCCGCGGGGCATCGCGGGCATGGGCGTGGTCGATTTGGGCGGCCGTGCCGTAGCCGGCAAGTCGCGCGACGAGATCGCCCTGGCCGTGATGGCCGCATTACGCGACCACGGCCTGGGAGGCATCGTGTGCAATGTGGCGTTCGACCAGTACCTCCGGTCCGAAGAACACTGGCAGACCCTCCAGGCGGGCGTCGAGGCCTGCCGCCGCCTGGGCCTGGTGGTCTGGATCTACGACGAAGAAGGCTATCCCAGCGGGGCCGCGGGCGGGCTGGTGCTGGCCAACCATCCGGAATACGAAGCCCAAGCCCTGGCCTACGACCCCACGCTGCCCGATCCTTTCGTCCTCCGCCCCGCCTACGAACATACCCACGCCAGCAACAATTACCACGCGGCCCGGCGGTACATCAACCTGCTGGACGACCGGGCCGTGGCCGAGTTCATCCGCCTGACCCACGAAGCGTACCGCCAGCGCCTAGGCGCCTATTTCGGCAGCACGATCCAGGCCACGTTTACCGACGAGCCCTCGCTTATCGCCATCAACCTCGGCCAGTTGCTCGAGGCCGTGCGGCGCAACGTCCGCGTGGTGGACCCGCTGGACCCTAAGGTCCGGCCGCTCCCCTCGGTCCCCTGGGGCTACGATCTGGCCCAACAGTATCGCCGCCGCTACGGCCAAGACCTTCTGGCGGTGCGCAAGAGCCTGTTCGTGGGCGACTCGGCCGAAGACCGCCGCGTGCGCCGGCAGTTCTGGTCGCTGGTGGCCGATCTGGTGGCCGACCGCTACTTCGGCGCCTTGCAGCGCTGGTGCCGAAAGCACGGCTTGGCCTCCTCGGGGCATACCCTGTGGGAAGAGGCGGTGATGCATCACCCGGCCCTGGAGGGCAACGCCCTGAAGGTCTTGGGCCTGATGGATATCCCCGGGTTGGACATGCTTACCTCGGACCCTGCGGCGGTGATGCACAGCGGCTGGCTGACCGCGGGGTTGCCGTCCTCGGCCGCCTTGCTCCATGGCCGGCGCCGCGTCATGACCGAGGTCAGCGATTTCAGCCAAAAGATGGGCGCGGCAGGCCCGGCCAGCCTCGATGCCATGCGAGCCACCGCCGCCTGGCAGGCCGCCTGGGGCGTGACCGACTTCACCCTGTACTATGCCTTGGAAGACCGGCCCGCCGAGGCAGCCAAGGCGTACGGGCTTTTCGTCGGCCGGCTCAATGCCGTGCTCAAGCCGGCCCAATGGCAGCCCGAGGTGCTCCTGTACTACCCGATTTACGACCTGTGGGCCGAATACCGCCCCGTGGCCGAACCCCTCAGCCTGGCTTCGCAGTCGCCTCGGGCCCAGCGGCTGGTGCAATCGTTCAACCGCCTGGGACAGTTGCTCCAGCGCCACCAGGTGCCGCTGGCCATCGTGGACCACGAAGCGCTGGCCCGGGCCTCGGCCGAGCCCGGCGGCCGCCTGAAACTGGCCGGGCGCCAATTCCGAGCCGTGCTCTTGCCCGACGGCGCCGAGGTGCCCGATCCTGCTGGCGCCACATTGGCCGACTTTCACAAGCGCGGCGGGACCGTGCTGCGCGACGGCGCCGGCAAGGACGCCCTCTCGGCCAACGAACTGCTCAAGGCGATCCAGCCTCGGTTTCGCCTCGACCCGCCCCAAGAGGCCATCGCCCTGGGGCAGTTCTCCCGCGACGGCCGCACCGTGCTCCTTGTTGTCAACGTCGGCCGCACCGCCTACCAGGGCTCGCTCACCGGCGCCGTGGCCGGGACGTGGATCACCCTCGATCCGGCAGCCGGGAGCATTGCGCGGGCCGAGGCCCATCCTTCCACTGGCCTACCTTTGAAACTGGCGCCAGCGGCCGCCCTGCTTTTGGTCACGGACAACGGAGGCCACGAGCCGGGGGCGTCAGCCCCCGGTGTTCCTCGCATGTGACCGACTCAGGAGCCGGGGGCGTCAGCCCCCGGTGTTCGTCGCATGTGACCGACTCACGAGCCGGGGGCGTCAGCCCCCGGTGTGCGCTGCGTGTGACCGGCCCAGGAGCCGGGGGCGTCAGCCCCCGGTGCGGCCGGCAACCCAAGTATGCCCGTGCCACCCCGGGCTGACGCCCGGGGCTCGTTGGCCACCGCCAGCTCACGCTGGCGGCTCGGCACAGACCCGTCCGCGCATTCCCGGCACCGCCCGCCGCCCACACCGCCGGCGTTCCAGCCGACCCGCCGGAGTCCCACGGGCGGGTCCCCAAGCAACCACCAGCCCTGAAAAACTCTGGCCGTCCGGCCGCCGTCGCGCAAAAAAGAGCTACGTCCCCGTTTCGAGTTCCACCACGGCGTGCTCCATGTGCTGGTAGGTTTCGACGAGCCGCTCGGCCAGGGCAAGTAACCATGGAGCTTCGGTCGCAAACGCGGCGTCGTGCTGCGGGGTGCTCGTGGCTGGACCTTCGGGCGCCTCTGGCTTGGGCACCCTCATGCAGGCTGGAGACAGGGCGTCGGTTACCCCGCTGCTTGATTGCCCCATCGACTGGTTTGGCACGGGCGTCCCTGCTTGGCATGCCCGACGCAGCTCTTGCACCACCGCATCCAAGTCTGCGGGCGAGGGCGCGTTGTCGCGCTCGGCGGCCACCAGGGCGGCCAGCATGTCCTTGGCCCGAAGGAGCAAGTCAATATGGGAGGGGTGGAGTTGCACCAGGCCGTCGCGGAGGCGCCCCAGCAACTCTTCCAGCGAGTGCGAAAAACTCGCCAGCCCCTCCATTCCGAGCGTGGCGCTTGCTCCTTTGACCGAGTGCGCCGCGCGAAAAAGCCTGTTCAACACATCCGTGCAGTCCGCAGACGTTTCGAGTTCCAGAAGGCCCGATTCCATGGCAGAAAGGTGTTCCGCCGCCTCCTCGAAGAACACGCCGCGGAATTCGTCCCATTCGCTGGCCATAGGCTCTCCTCGCTGTCAAGGCCTGATTGTACCCGTTCGGGGCCCAAGACTCGCCGTGGAGTCATTGCGGTGGAGGTGTCGCCTTGCTCTCCCCTCTTAGTGCAGGCAGCGGCGATTGTCCTGGCGGGGTTGTCTCATGCTGCGCTGCCGGGAGACACCTGTTCGCGTAGTGAAGCGCCAAATGGCGGAGGGCCGCGCTTCCATATGGCCCGGGACGGTGGAAATCTTGGGGGGTACCCCAGCGGCTCATCTTGCCTACGCGCACCGCCACGGGGTCGCCCGGGTACAGCTCGCGCGGAAATGCGCCCAGCACAGCCCAGAGGCGCAGGTCGGCCGAGGCTTCGGCCACCACGTCCTCCGAGGTCAAGCGGATGCGGAGGCTCGTCCAGCCCTTGTCGGGCGTCATTCCCGTCATGCTGGTGCGCCGGCCGTCGTCGATGCCGTAGCGCCCATCGGCCCGCACATTGACGCGCACGAATCGCCCTGCCGACCAGCACAAGGCGATTCCCGCCCCCCAGGCGTTGCCGGCGTCGTGGCCGCAAAGCACGTCTACCTGGGCACCGAGAATTGAGTTGCTATCGGTCCGTAACGGATACTCTACGAAGGCGTAGCAATTCGCCGGGCCGTCGATGAGCAACGCGGGCCATTCGCGGTTGCCGCTCGACTTGCAAACGGTCATGCGCGAAAGAGGTGAGCACGCAACGTGAATCGGTTGCGCGTCATGGGATGAGTAACCAGGCGGATCGCTCCGTTGCATACTCCGGCCTTTCTGTCAGCCGCCTCCCGGCGCGAGGCGTCATGGGTGCATGGCGGACCTTTTTCGTTCGGTGTTTGCCATCAATCGTTGGTGAGTTGTTGCGCAAAACCTACCTCGGTGAGAGGCCGCGCGACGACGACACACGTGGAGATGGCGTAACAACGCCATGGGGCGTGGTTTTTCCAAAAGGCGTCCCGAATTGCATCGGGGTCGCAGACCGTCTCGCGCCGTAGCACGCTTGGATCGCGGTTCGGACGGACGTCAACGCGCCGGTTCAAATCGACGCTTTCGTCGCCCCAGACGCAATACCCACCAGAGGGAAGTCTGCCCGGGAAGGCATCACGGACTGAAAAAGCTGGCCGGCATTTGTGGCTCTGCGCGTTCTGCGCCGGCTTGGCGCGCGGCAGAGGCAATCTACGTTTGAGCAACCTGGCTTCCAGGGGTGCGGCGTGACAGGCAAACGAACCGGCCCGCGGCCGGAGCCGCCCGCGCCTCCACAGTTTCTGTTTCTGTTGCGAAAGGAGCGATTCCATGGCACGTCTTGTCGCGCCGGACAAGCCGGCAATCAACGGTCACTCGGAGGCGGCCAGTGCATCGCTGACCGCCCAGCGCGAACAGGCCCGGGATCGGGCCCGGGAAAAAGCCGCCGCGCGGACCGCGGCCAGGCGGCAGCAAGCGGCGGAGCGGATCGCCTCGGCCACGGCCGAACTGGCCGCAGGCGTGGAAGAGGCCACGGCCGCCATCCAGCAGCTCGACAAGAGCGTCGAGCTGATCGCCTCCGGTGCTCAGGAGTCCTCCTCGGCGGCGCAGAGCACGCTGGCGGCCATCGAGGAGATCAACGCGGCGGCCACCCAGGCGGTGGCCGCAGCCCAGCAATCGCTCCGCAAGGTCAACGCCATCCAGGAACTCATTGCCGAGGCCAGCACGGACATCGAAAGCCTGATCGAGGGGGTCAGCGCGTCGGCCAAGGCGAACATGGAGTCGGCCCGCCTGGTGGCCGAGCTGGAGCGCCAAAGCGCCGAGATCGGCAACATCGTCGAGGCGGTGGTGCGGATCGCGGACCAGACGAACTTGCTGGCGTTGAATGCGGCCATCGAGGCGGCGCGGGCGGGCCAGCATGGCAAGGGCTTTGCCGTGGTGGCCGACGAGGTCCGCAACCTGGCCGAGACTTCGGAGAAATCGGCCCGCGATATCCGCGACCTGGTCGAGAAGATCCAGGCCGATGTGAAGGTCGTCGTGGCCGATGTCGAGCGCGCCGGCAAGGCGGCGCAAGAAGAGGTGGAAAAGGCCCGCAAGATCACCGAGGACCTCCAGCGGATCAACGAGGAGACGCGAGAGGTCCAGCGGGGCTGCGAGGAGATCAATGCGGGGGCCAAGTCGGCCTCGGAGGCGGCGGCCGTCTTCCAGCAGGGGGCGCAGCAGATCGCCACGGCAGCGGAGGAAGCGGGGGCGGCCACCGAAGAGTGCGCCCAAAGCACCCGCGAGCAGGCCAAGGGCCTGGGCGAAATCAGCAAGGCGGCCGATGAATTGCAGGTCATGGCCGAGGCCCTCAAGACCTCCACCCAGGCCGACAAGTCCAGCGAGGAGCTGGCCGCGGCGGCCGAAGAGGTTTCGGCGGCCATCCAGGAGTGCAACTCGGCCTCGCAGCAGATCATGACCGCGGTGCAGCAGATCGCCAAAGGCGCCCAGGAGCAGGCGGCGGCGGTGGAGCAATCGAACAAGGCGGCCAAGGATATCGAGGCGGCTGCCCGCAACATGCAGCAGCGGGCCGAACTCTCGCAATCCAAATGCGAGGCCCTTCAGGCCCTGCTGGAGCAGAACCGCAAGGGCGTCGAGGCGATGATCGCCGGCATCAACGATGCGGCGGCGGCTTCGGTCAAGTCGGCCGAGAACATCAAACGCCTGGAAGAGCGGACGCGGCTGATCGACAAGATTGTCGATGCCATCGTCAACGTCACCATCCAGACGAACCTGCTGGCGGTCAACGGCAGCATCGAGGCGGCCCGGGCCGGCGAGTACGGGCGGGGCTTCGCCGTGGTGGCCGCCGATGTCCGCAACCTGGCCGGCGAATCCAGCGAAAACGCCGACAAGATCAAGGACCTGGTCCGCAACATCCAGCAGCAGATCGTGCGCGTGGCCGAGGATATCGAAGCCTCCGGGCGCGAAGCGGCGGGCGAGGTGAAGAAGGCGCAGAAATGCACGGCCGATCTGGAGCGGATCGCCCGCGACATGCAGGAGGTGCTCAAGGGCGTGCGGGACATCAAGGCCGGGCAAGATGCGGCGCTGGCCTCGATCCAGAACGCCGTGGCCGCGGTGGAGCAGGTGGCCAAGGCCGCCGAGCAAGCCGCCTCGGCCTCGGAGGAGTGCGCGGCGGCAGCCCAGCAGGGCGCCAGAGGCATGCAGGAACTGGCCAGCGCCGTGGAGGAGATCTCGGCCCTGGCCGATGAACTCCAGAACGCTGCCTGACATGGGCCGCGCTGCCTGGCCTCGGATCAAGGAGTCCTACCATGAGCGAAAACCCAAGCGTCCGGCTGAGCGAGGCCGGCTCCGGCGCCGCAGGCGACCAGGAACTGGTAACCTGCGTGCTGGACCAGGTAGAGTT
>JBBIQF010000186.1:0-237 GCA_037442445.1 Planctomycetaceae bacterium | reverse complement strand
CAGGAGATCGTGCGCCTTCCGCGCATTACCCCCGTGCCCAAGGCGCCGCCCTATGTCGAAGGGGTAGCCAACCTGCGGGGCAACATCCTGCCCATCATCAATTCGCGTAACCGGTTCGGCATGAAGCCCAGCCCCAACGCCGAGAACCACCGCGTGGTGGTGGTGGAACTGGGCGGCCAGCCGACCGGCTTGATCGTCGACGCCGTGCGCGAAGTCATGCACGTGCAGGCCCGCGAC
>JBBIQF010000185.1:0-11715 GCA_037442445.1 Planctomycetaceae bacterium | reverse complement strand
CTGGCCCGCTTTCGGCAGAAAATCGCCCAAGGCAAGCCGATCATCGGCGGGGGGGCGGGCACCGGCATCAGTGCCAAGTTCGAAGAGGCCGGCGGCATCGACTTGATCGTGATCTACAATTCCGGCCGGTTCCGCATGGCCGGCCATGGCTCGCTGGCGGGCCTGCTCCCCTTCGGCGATGCGAACGCCATCGTCTTGGACATGGCCCGCGAGGTGCTGCCGGTGGTCAAGAAAACCCCGGTGCTGGCCGGGGTCTGCGGCACCGACCCCATGCGGCGCATGGAATACTTCCTCCGCGAAATCAAGGAGATGGGATTTGCGGGGGTGCAGAACTTTCCTACTGTCGGGCTGTTCGACGGCACGCTGCGGGTGAACCTGGAGGAGACGGGTTTCGGCTATGACCGCGAGGTCGAGATGATCCGCCTTGCCCGCCAAATGGACCTCTTGACCACGCCTTACGTGTTCAACACGGACGAGGCCGTGGCCATGGCCAACGCCGGCGCCGACATCCTGGTAGCCCATATGGGCCTGACGACCAAGGGCTCGATCGGCGCCCGGACGGCCAAGACACTGGACCAATGCGTGGAGCTGATCACGGCCATGGCCGAGGCCGCACGCCGCGTTCGCCCCGATATCCTCATGCTTTGCCACGGCGGCCCCATTGCCGAGCCGGAGGACGCCGCCTACGTGCTCCAGCGGTGCCCGGCCGTGGACGGCTTCTACGGGGCCAGCTCGATGGAGCGCCTGCCCACCGAGCGGGCCATCCGCGAACAGACCGAGCGTTTTACCCGCATCGGCCGCTCCGCGGCTCCCGCCTGAAAGCCCCCGGTCGGTCTTGATGCCCGCGTGCCCCGGCAGGGTGCGTGCTCTGTCCGCGCGCCGCGAAAACTCGCACGCCGCTGGCCGAACCCTCCTGGCAGTACAGAGCACCCGCCCTACGCGGTTGGGCGCGGCGTGTGGATGGGCCGGTCGAGCAAGGCGTTGGCCTCGTCGCTGTTGAGGAAGCGTTCCTGCTGGGGGTCCCACTGGAGCCGCTTGCCCACCTGAATGGCGATGTGCCCGAGGTGGCACAGCGAGGTCACGCGGTGGCCCACCTCGGCCGGCTCCAGCGTCTCGGACCGCGTCTTGACACAATCGATGAAATCCTGCTTGTCGCTCTTGCGGGGAAAACGCAGTTCGCCAGGGCGCAAGGGGGCATCGGCGAGCGACTCGGGGTGGGTCCGGATCTTCTGGAAGTCGGCATAGACCCACCCTTCGGTCCCCTCGATCTTGAAGTACGGCTGTTCGGTGCGGTAGGTCCAATGGATACCGTTGGCAAACCGGTACGTGACCTCGAACTTCAACAGCACGTTCCAGAAGCTGTCGGCCGGCGGATAAGTGCCGGTGCCCTCGACCTCGACCGGGCCGGTCCGCTCCAGGTCGGTACACCACATGGCCCCGTTGTGGAGGTGTGTCCCCCAGTTGGTGATCATGCCGTCGCAATAGAAGAGGTGGCGCATCCAGCCGGGCCGCTCGTAGGCCTTGGGTTTGTGCACGCGCTTTTCGGTGTAGGGAGCCCGGGGGGCCGGCCCCTGCCAGCGCTCGTAGTCGAGTTCGGGGGGGACCGGCATTTCGGGCTGAGGAGGGCAGCCCACGTCGGTGCCCGGCACCCCGACCGTCACGCGCAGGACCTTGCCGATGCGCCCGTTGCGGACCAGTTCCGCCGCCCGGTGCACGCCGGGGGTGGTGCGGAACTCGCTATCGACGCGGAAGACCCGGCCGGTGCGGCGCACGGCGTCGGCCAGCCGGCGGCCCTCGGCAATGGTCCGGGTGATGGGCTTCTCCAGCGACACGTCTTTGCCCGCTTCCAGCGCCGCCAAAGCCATGGGCACATGCCAGTGGTCGGGCGTGGAGATCATCGCCGCATCAACATCGCGGCGGGCCAGCAGCTCGCGGAAATCCACCACCGCCACGCATCCCCGGTACGTGCCCGAGCGGCTCTTGCGGCCATAATGGGCATCCGCTGCTTTGCGGGCTTCCTCCAGGCGCCAGCGATCCACGTCGCAGACCGCCACCACCTGCACGTCCGGCATGGCCAGGAACTGCTTGAGGTTCACCAGGCGGGCCTGGCGCCCCATTCCGATCATTCCCACGGCCACGCGCTGGCTGGGCGAAGGGGCCGCCGGGCCGCCCCAGGCCGAAGCAGGGATCACCACCGGAGCCGACCACGCCCCGGCCGCCAGCGCCGCACGCTTCAAAAAGCTCCGCCGGTCATGTCGCTTGCGAGCATTCATAATCGTTCCTCCGAAAAAACCTCTCCCAGCACCCTGCCGGGCCTTGCCGGGCTCCGCTACAGCCGGCTGACGTATTCTCGCAGGCGGAGCACGTTTTCCGGCGGCGTCTCGTAGGGCAAAGCACCGGTGCCCATGCACACGTTGGGCCGGCCGCGGACCAGGCCGGCGATGCGGTCGGCCTCGCCCTGGATGCGCTCCCATGGGCCGCGGGAAACGATCTCCACGTCCGTGTTGACCCGCACCCGCACGTCGGTGCGATCCCAGATCTTTTCCATGAACACCCGCTGGTCGGTCTCGTAGGGGGCAACCACGTACGAGGTGCCGGTCTCCAAGATGGCCTCCAGGATGGGCGCGGTATCGCCGCCGATGATGCAGGGGACCGGATGGCCGAGCACGTCGGCCATGCCCTGGAGGATCGCGCGCAACGCCGGCAGCTCGACGCGCCGGAACATGGCCGGCGACAAGAGCGGCGGGCAGGCCGCCGACTCGAAAAACGCCACATCCAGCCCGTGGGCATGGATTTCGCGGGCGAAGGCCACCTGGCCGGCCACCAGGTGCATCAAGGCCGCCGCCACCGCGTCCGGGTCGGTGGCGACCTCGCCCAACAGCGTGTCGAACCCCACCAGGTTGCTGGCGATGGAGAACGGGCCGCTGACCGGCACACGCACGACCGCTTCGGGAAAAGCAGCGGCCAAGCGGGCGGCCACCGCAATCTGCATAGGAATGCGGCCATCGCGCTTGGGGTCCAGCGGCCGAAGGTCCAGCAGTTGGCGGGCCGAAGCCAAGATCGGCCGCCGAATGGCGGGGATGCCGAAACCCTCCGGGTTCTCGACCGTCGCGCCGTAGGCCTCGGCCTCGAGATTGTAGATGTCGATGCCGGGCATCACAGGCGTCTGCCGGTAGAGGCGATACGCCGCCGCGTGCGCCTGGAACAACAGCTCCGCATCGCGCGAGACCTCCCAGGGGGTCCGCCCGATGATCGCCGCCGCATGTTCATACACTGAAGGCGAAAGCTCCATGGCGGCCCCAGCTTAGCCGCCCTCCAGCGTGCCGGCAAGCGCCCGGCGCGGGCCGGGCCGCAGCGTTCAGATCACCTCGTACACGTACTTGAGCGAGTAGTAGATGCCCACGCCGATGAATACCCAGCCGGTCAGCACCCGCGCCCACCATTCCACCCGCGCCAAGACCTGGTAGGCTTTGCCCACTGCCTGGACGCTGGTCGCCAATAGCACGGCGAACACCAGCACCGGCAGGGCCGTTCCTATGCCGTACAGGATCGGCAGGGCAATGCTCGAATTGACGCGCAGCGCCAGCGGCACCAAGCTGCCGAAGAACAAGGCGGCAGAAGTTGGGCAGAAGGCCAGGGCAAACATCACCCCCAAGGGCAGCGCCCCCCAGATGCCCAGGGCATCGATCCACCGCCGCATCGATTCGCTCATCCCTGCGCCGCCGAAGTTCACTTCGATGAGGCCCAAAAGCAGCATCCCCACCACGATCAAGATCGGGCCAAGGACCAGCGGCATCCACCGCTGCATGAACTGGGCCACCTGCGGAATGGACAACACGCTGGCGACCAGCACCACGGCCAAAGCCCAATAGGCCAGCGTGCGCCCTGCGGTGTACAGCAAGCCGGTGGCGAACACGTGCCGGGCGTTTCCCACCCTCCGGCCAATGTACGAGATGGCGGCGATGTTGGTGGCCAGCGGGCATGGGCTGATCGAAGTCAAGATGCCCAGCCACAGGGCCGAACCAGCGCCGAGCAGAAGTTCGACCATGCGTGCAACTCCCGGTTCCGGACCGTGGTTCGGGGGGCCGCGCCGCCGCGCAGCGATGCTGCATGAAAGGGTATCGGATAGGGCTCGGAAAAGACAAGATCAGAAATGGCGAAATCACCAAAGAGCCTAGTGCGCGATGCCCCCCAACAAGTCGGAAGCCTTCTCGCAACTTCCAGCTTGATCGGCCGTCAGAATCCCATCCATTGTGGAACGATGCGCCACCTTAAGTTGGGCGAAGCCGCCCGATGGGCATCTTGGTCATATTGTTGATAGATTTTGAAAACATACATGCATCCGATTGATTGGCAATGGAGTTACGACCCACGGGGATTATGAACGCCGTCGTGTGCCTGGCCGTTCGGTTGTGCCACTCGTCGAGCCCGGCCCCCCCTTTTGGATGCCCCCTAGTGGTTGTTGACGGCCTGGGCGAGATTGATTACCGTTGGGGGGAGAAGGTCGCCCCATGTCCTCGTCAGATCGGGGGGTTATATGTTGAGCGCTAGCGCCATGGGCCGGCGTCTGGCCCGGTTGCTCGGACGGCGGGGCGGGCCGGCTCGCTCGTTGGCGAGCCGAAACGGGGGGCAGCGGCGATTGCGAGGAGTCGAGCCGCTGGAATCCCGCTGCCTGTTGTCCATCAACCTCGGGCCGGGTGCGAACTACGATGCCGTGCACTTGGGCCCTCAGACCGGGTTTTTCGACCAGCCCTATATCGAAATCGAGTTGGTCGAAGTGCGTCCGGATCAGAGCACGGTCGGACTTGGGCCTTACGATAGCGGATTCGGGATCTATCCGTACAACCGCCTGCTGTTGGATACCGGCGCCAACAGCATCATGGTGGTCAGCGATGCGGCGGACGATTTGATCTCCCACGGCTACCGCACCGAGGGGACCTACACCGAGTTGGGTGTCGCAGGCGAACACACGTTTGGGGTGTCGGCACCCTACCAGCTCAACTTCCGCGGCAGCGACAACGTGACCCATACCCTGCCGCAGACCAGCACCGAGAACCGCATCTTGTCCGACCCGGATGTGGACTTGGGCGGGCTGCCCGCCGCGTTCGGCGGCATTCCGGGCATTGTGGGCATGCCCGTGATGGTGGGCCGGGTAACCACGCTGGACATGAGCGCCTGGGACGATGTGCTGGACCTGTTGGAATTGCAGCCCATGGGCGTGGTGTTCGGCGACACGGTGCCGGCCAGCAACGGGCATCGCTACTCCGTGCCCGTCGATACCCGGGTGCGGTTCGAACCGGGCGAAGGCCTGCCGCCCGTGTGGGCCCCGGTACCTTTCCTGACCGTGGTGGCTCAGAACAATGGCATCCGTCGCTCGGGCGGTTTCCTCTTGGATACCGGGGCCCAGATGACAGTCATCTCCAGCGACCTGGCCTTTGCCCTGGGGCTGGATGCCAACGGCAACGGCAGCCTGATGGACGAGGCGATCCGCACGGAGACCGTCGGCGGCGTAGGGGGCATGATCGATGCCCCGGTGCTGCTCGTCGACCAGATGCGAATCCCCACGCTGGAAGGGCCTGAACTGACGTGGCTGGACCCCAGCCCCGAGCCTTATGGCATCGAGGTGCTGGTGCTGGACATTGCGCCGGGCATCGACGGCGTCTTGGGCGTCGATCTGTTGACCAGCGGGCTGAACTTCGAAATCGACCTGGAAACCTTGGAGATTACGGTCAGCGGCGCACCGTATTTCGAGCGGATCCACATGGATTTCCGCACCCTGGAATCGGGCACCGGGATGCTTTATTTCGATCTCCACCCGATGTACGACCAGATAACCCCCGACCCCGTGGGCGTGCTGGTTACGGAGACGGGGGCGGGGACCTCGGTAACCGAAGGCGGCGGGGGCGACACCTACGAGGTGGTGTTGGGCGCGGCCCCCACGGCCGACGTTACCGTCAGTTTCGCCACCGGCGACCAGCTCGAGCCCATCGCATCGGTCACCTTCACGCCGGACGACTGGTATGTGCCCAGGACCATTGCGGTCCAGGCGGTGGACGATGCGGTCCGCGAGGGGCCGCAGCTTGCCACCATTACCCACACGGTCGCAAGCGCCGACTCGCGGTACAATGGCATCGCGGTGCCCTCGGTCGAGGTGCAGATTACCGACAACCATCCGGTGGCGGCGCTATGGGCGTCGGCCGGCTCGGCCAGCCCGCTGCAGGAAATCACCTTCGATGCCAGCGGTTCGAGCCACGGCCGGTTCGACCGCCAGATCGTGTCCTATCAATGGGACTTCGGCGATGGGACCACCACCACGACCGACCAGCCGGTGGTGACCCATGCGTTCGAGCAGTTCGGCGTGTACTCGGTTACGGTAACCGTGGTGGACAACAACACGCCGCCCCGCACCGACTCGGCGTCGGTGCTGGTGCGTGTGGATCAGGGGAACCAGGCGCCGGTGGCCGTGCCCGGTGGCCCGTATACGCTGGACCAGGGCCAGCCGCTGCGACTGGATGCCTCGGCGTCGTATGATCCGGATACTGCCTTCGGCGATCGCGTGGTCGAGTATGCCTGGGATTTGGATAACGACGGCCAGTTCGACGACGCGGCCGGTACCGACCCTGCGATCGAAGTCCCCTGGGACGCCGTGTCCGGTTTGTTCCCCTTGGGCGTGGCCACGCCCATCGGGCTGCGCGTCACCGACACGCTTGGGGCTAGCGGTCAGGCCACCACGACGGTTACGGTCATTGCGGCCCAATCGGCCGGGCAGGTCGAACTGTTGGAGTTGCCCGATCAAGACCCCTCGGCCGGTCCGATATGGTACCGGCTGGAAACGCGGCGCCCCGGCTGGCTGAGCGCGGTGGGCACCTCGCCCGCAGGCCACGAAGCCTTCGGGTTGTCGCTGTTCGATGCCGCTTTGGACCCCACGCCGCTGGTCTCCTCAAGCCCCGACGATACAGGCCAGCGATTGGATTGGCTGGCCGCCGCAGCCGGCGAGGTCTATTACCTTCGCCTGGAGGGAACAGCGGCCGAGGTGGACCTTAAAGTCTTGAACCTGGTCCAGCCGGCCGGCCAGCGGCTGAACGTGTTCGGCACCGCAGGGCCGGATGACTTCCAGTTTGCCGCAAGCCCTTCGCCCAGCATTCGCATTGCCGGGGTCCCGTACGATGCCACGGGGTCGCAGATGGTGTTCTTCGACGGGGCGGGCGGCCAGGATACGGCGGTGCTGCGGGGGACGGCCGGGTTCGAGTCGGCGGCATTGGGCCCTGGCATGGGCTCGCTGATTGGGGCCGACTTTGCCGTGCACGTGGCCGGTGCCGAGCAGATTTCCGTGTTCGGCGAAGGGGGCGGCGATTGGGTCCGCATGTACGATTCGGACCAGGGCGAAGCCTTCGAGGCGGAGCCGGCCGGGGCGGCCATGCGCGGCCCAGGCTACGAAAACCACGCCTACGGGTTCGCCGGGGTGACGGCATCGTCGCGGGGCGATGCGTCCGATGCGGCCACGCTCCATGCGGCCTCGCCGGCGGATAGCTATCTGGGGACGGCGCAAACGGCCGTGCTCCGCGGGCAAGGCCGTTCGGTGCTAGCCATCGGCTTCCCCACGACCGTGGCCCTGGGCCTCGCGGGCGGAAGCAACACCGCCTTCCTGTTCGACACCCCGGGGCACGACGTCTTGGAAGCCGGCCCCTTGCAGACCACTCTGGCCGGTGGCGGGCGCACCCAGCGGGTGGAGAACTTCCGCACGGTGTATGCCTATTCGTCGGCCGGCGGACAAGACGAGGCCCATTTCCAGGGTACCGCCCAGGCCGACACTTTCGTTGCCTACCCCACCTGGGCCATGCTGGTGGGCTCGGATTTTGTGCTCCGCTCGGCAGGGTTCCGCTTTGTGACGGCTGCAAGCCCGCCAGGCTTGCCCGACCTGGCGGCACTGTTCGACTCGGCCGGCGACGACGCGCTGGAGGCCCAGGGGACTTCCATCGCCTGGGGGGACGCGGCCAGTTACGCCTACAGCCTGGAGGGTTTCAGCCGGGTGATTGTGCAGTCCCGCGCGGGCGGCCACGACACAGCGGTATTGCGCTACACGAACCCGGCCGACTCTGTGTCCGCCACTCCCGAAGCCACGTGGCTCGTAGGCCGCAGCTATGTCGTCTCGACCAGCGGCTTTGACGAGGTGACGGTGCACGGCACGGGCAGCGGGCTGTGGGAGCGGGGGTCGCTGTTCGATAGCGAGGGGGACGATCTGCTTTCGGCCGTGGGCAACGAGGCCCGGCTGCGCTGGGCCGACGGGCGCATCGTGCGGCTGTTGGATTTGACCTGGGTACGGGCGTTCTCCACCCGCGGCGGCACGGACCGCAAGCATGTCGAGGCCCACGATTACGTCCTGGCCCTGTACGGGCCGTGGGTCGATGATCAGCCGCCAGGCGATTAACCCTGCGGGCAGATGCCTTGCGCCGCCCCCGATATGGTTTTGCGGCGAGCCGCCCCGGTTATCCCGGCTAACTCGCTTTGACAGCCCGGGCTGATATTGCTACACTCCGCCGTCTCGCAAGCCGCGGCTGGTCCCCCCAAGAAGTGCAGGCGCGGTTGGGTGGAGTCACGGAGGACACATGCCCATGACGCCCGGTAGAAAGCTCCTCGTGCTAGCGCTGGTGCTGGTGGGGGTGACCGCATGGTTCGCCTGGCAGGGGGCTTCGGGCAGTTGGCAGTACTATCTGACCGTCGACGAGTTCATGGCCCAGGGCGATTCCCTGCGCAACGTGCGGGTCCGCCTTGGCGGAAAAGTCGCCGAAGGGACGCTTCAGATTTCGGCCGACCGCCGCCGGGCCGCCTTCGATCTGGCCGGCACCGGCCACCGGCTTGCGGTTCGATACGCGGGAATCCTGCCCGACAACCTGGCCGAGGGCCGCGACGTGGTGGTCGAGGGCCGGCAGGAGGGCGAAGGGCCCTTCCAGGCCGACCGCCTCCTGACCCGCTGCGCGAGCAAGTACGAGCCGGCAGCCAGCACGCCGACCGCGGTCGGCCCAGGGGAGGAGGGCGGATGATTGCCCTTGGCCAAGCGTCGCTTTTGGCGGCCCTGGTGTGTTTTGGATACGCCACGTTCGCGGTCGTGGCAGGTGGGTGTTGCCGCCATGCGGGCCTGCGGCGAACGGGCTTGTGGGCATGGGCCGCAGGGATTGCTGCGCTTTCTTGCGTGCTGGGCGTGCTGGCCTGGGCACTCGTGGCCAAGGATTTCCGCTTTGCTTACGTGGCCCAGTACTGCAACCGGCTGCTGGCGTGGTACTACGCTTTAGCGGCCCTTTGGGTGGGGCAGGCCGGTTCGCTGTTGGTGTGGGCGTGGATGGTCGCGGTGGTGGCCGGTAGCTTTCGGCTGGCTCATCGCCGCGCGAAGGAACCCGTGCTTGCGGTGGTTTGCGGCGTGCTCCTTGCGGTGGTCACCTTTTTGACCGCCGTGATGGTGTTTGGGGCCGATCCGGTGGCCCCCAGCCTTGTGCCGCCGGCCGACGGAGCGGGCTTGGGGCCTGTGCTCCAGCACCCGGCCATGCTGGCCCATCCCCCCGCGGTCTTCTTCGGATATGCCTTGTGGACCATCCCCTTTGCCCTGGCCTGTGCCGCGGCAATCACAGGCCAACTGGATAGCGGGTGGCTCGCCGGCGCCCGGCCCTGGGCCTTGGCCGCCTGGACCGTCCAGGGCATCGGCATCCTCATCGGCGCCGAATGGGCTTACGAGGAATTGGGTTGGGGCGGCTACTGGGCCTGGGACCCTGTAGAGAATGGGTCGCTGTTGCCGTGGTTGACCGGTACGGCCATGATCCACACGGCCCTGGCCTGGAGATGCCGTGGGGTGCTCAAGAAGACCACCCTGCTCTTGGCCGTGGCCACCTTCGGGTTGTGCAACTTCGCGGCCTTTTTGACGCGGAGCGGCATCTTCGGCAGCGTGCACGAGTTCAGCCGTTCGACCATTGCTTGGATGTTCCTGGTGCTGCTGGGCATGCTGGCCCTGGCCGGACCGCTCTTGGTGGCATACCGCCGCGAGGAACTTCGGCCCGAGCATGGGCTGGGAGGGCTAGCGAGTCGCGAGTCGCTGGTGGCCATTTCGGCCGCGGCCCTGGTCTTGCTGGCAGGGATCGTGGCCGTGGGCACGCTGGCGGGCCCGATCGGCCGGGCGGTTGCAGGACGGGCGATCACCCTGGGGCCGGAGTTTTACAACACGGCCGCGGCGCCGCTTGCGCTGGTGCTTTTCGGCGCGATGGCCATGGTGCCGCTTGCGCGCTGGGGCGGGCCGCCGCAGCCGGACCAGAGCCGCCGGCTCAAGGTGCTCGCCGCCCTGGGCGCCGCAAGCGCCGTGCTGGCGTGGGTCCTCGGGGTGCGCCATGCGTGGGGCGTGGGCGTGGCGGGCCTGGCGGTCCTGGCCCTCGGCGCGATGGGGCTAGCGATCGCCAGCGACTTTCGCTCAGTGCTTTCTGCGGGCCGATGGCGGGCAGCGGCCAGGCTGTTTTCGGCCCGGCGGCGGCAGTACGCCAGCCATCTCATGCACCTGGGCTTCATCTCGCTTTTGGTCGGCATCGCCGGCTCGTCCCTGGGAAGCAAGAGCATCGACATAACGTTGGCCCGCGGCCAGACGTTCCACTGGTCGGGCTATGCCATCCGCCTTTCGGATGTGCAGCAAGAAGTACTTCCCGACAAACATGTGGTCCAGACGCGGCTGGAAGTGCAACCGGCCCGCGGCGCCCCTTTCGAGCTAGTCCCCGCCCAGCATTTCCATTTCAGCACGCGAGAATGGACCGCAGAGGTAGCCGTGCGCTCCGCCTGGTGGGGCGACCTGTACGCGGTGGCCCACGGCGGCAGCGGCGACCAACACGCAGACTTGACATTGATTGTCAATCCATTGATGCGGTTCCTCTGGGCAAGCGGGCTGCTGGTGGCCCTTGGAGCCGCCGCAGCGCTTTGGCCCCGCCGGCGGCGAGGGGTGCATCGGCCCGCGCGCCCGAAGGCCGGTACCCGGCCAGAACAGCCGCCGGGCAAGCCCCACGGGTTGCGGCCGCATCGGCCCGAACTGTATCAGGGTGCCGCGGGTTCGCCGGCCGGCCCGCAAGACCCGGGTGTTGCCCCAGGGCACCGCGCCGCCGCAACACGCCGCCACCGAGGATTCCGCAGGGGATGAACCGTGACCTGCCGGAGGAAGGTGCCTTGCAGCACGAGCCGTTAGCGACCTGGCACGAGCGGGAACGCATGGCAGACCTCGCTGCGGGCCAGCCGAAAGCAGGCGACGTGCCCGTGCCGCTGGAAGCGGTGGGCCTGGGCCGCCGCTTCGGCCAGCGCTGGGTGCTCCGCGGACTCGATTTTTCGGCCCAGCCGGGCCAGTGCGTGGCCATCATCGGCGCCAACGGATCGGGCAAGAGCACGCTGCTGCGGTGCCTGGCCGGGCTGTTGCGCCCCGATGCGGGCAGTGTGCGGTGGTTCGGGCAACCGGCTGGCGGTGCCGCATTGCGTGCACGGATCGGTTTTCTGGGGCACGAGAGCGGCCTGTATAGCCAGCTTTCGGTGTACGAGAACCTGCTTTTCGCCGCGCGGATGTATGGGCTACCGCATCCGGCAGCCCGGGCCGAACACTGGGCCGCCGAAGTCGGGCTGGCCGCCCATGCCCACCGCCGGGTAGCCCAACTCTCCCAGGGGATGCGCCAGCGGGCGGCGTTGGCCCGGGCGCTGATCCACCAA
>JBBIQF010000184.1:0-11813 GCA_037442445.1 Planctomycetaceae bacterium | reverse complement strand
ATCGGTTCACCCTGCCGGGCGCGAAACCCTCGCCCATCCCACCCCGTGCGCAGGATCTGGTTAGCCTCGGCCGCCAGTTGGACGGCACCGCTCTCGAATTGGTAATAGGCGAGATCGCTGCGCGCGTGACGCAGGAAGTAGTCATGGACCGTCCACCCCA
The DNA here is from genome assembly GCA_037442445.1 of Planctomycetaceae bacterium. Taxonomy (GTDB): domain Bacteria; phylum Planctomycetota; class Planctomycetia; order Pirellulales; family Thermoguttaceae; genus JANLFZ01. The sequence goes on along the minus strand of JBBIQF010000184.1, from coordinate 11,653 downwards.
GGCTGGCGCTCAGGATCAGGACCCATCCGACCCCCGCCACAAGCGCCGTCGTCCTGTGGCCAAGCCAACGCCAGCCGGCTTCCAGCCCCAGAGCCGGCAGCGCGAAGAGCACAGGCAGCACGCCTACCCCACGCAGGAAGTGGGGGGCATCCTCGGCCAGCACCGTGGGAAGGAGCATGACGGCGACCCAGATGAGAGTCAGGCCGAAGGCCGGCTCCCGGAAACGCAGGACGGCGATGACCAGGCCGGCCAGGAAGGCCACGGCCAGAGGCGGGTCGAAGACCGGCCGCAGGGGGACGTTGTGCCGGGGGATGAAGTCGCCCCGGGTGGTGAATGCCAGCAGTGTCCGCCCGGCGTGCCGGGCCAGTGTCCCGGGCAGGTCGCCGCCATTGATGGCCGGGTTGAAGACTGACACCTGATACGACCGGGCCAGGAAGACCTCAGCGTGCTGGACCATGTAGATCACGAGCGGCAGGACCACGACGAAGGCCGCCAGGACGAAGGCGAGGAGCTGGCGCCGGGTCCACGGCCACTGGCGCGTGATCAACAGATGCACTCCAAAGAGGAGCAGGACAACAGGCGTGAAGCGCGCCGCCAGATAGCTGTAAAAGAGCAACCCGTACACTGCGCCACTCACGGCCGCCGGTAGCAAGCGGCGCGTCTGGCGGGCCCGGCCCAGTCCCCACAGGACCAGAGCCACCAGCAGGGGCATGGCCAGCCATCCCCAAAACGACACCCTCTTTGGAATGCGCATCTCAGAACCTCTCGTAGCGACCAGGGACTCTCTCGGTTGACAAACGGATAACCTACGGCACGGCACCCCCGCCGCCCGGTACTTGTGGCGGGGCCGTCCGGCCAAGCCGAGCATACCCGGCCAAGGCCCCCGGCGCCAACCGCCCGCTGGAGGCTGGGGAGTTTCGCGCATGGGACAGGGCGTGGGGGCGTGGGATATGGGGGCGTGGGGCGTGAGAATTGGGATTTCAGATCTAAGATTTCAGATTTGAGATTTCAGATTTCAAATGAGATTTCAAATCTGGGATTTCAGATTCCAGATTCCACGCTTCATCCCTGGGATTTGGTCCTTCGACATCTGGCTTTCGACATTCGTCATTCGTCATTGGTCATTGGGATTTGGGATTTCAGATCTAAGATTTCAGATTTGAAATCTCCGATTCCGGATTTCGCCCTTGCGACTGGACATTTGTGCCCCGCCAAGCCGGTGTCTCCCGCTTCGCAACTTCTCCGGCCGCAGCGACGCTCTCCGGCAACCCGTCTTGCGGGTGGTGCCTGCAAGTCTTGCGGGTTACTGGGCGGACCGGTATGATTGGGTGTTTGAGCCTATGAACCCGGGCGGTGCCGGGGGGAGCGGTTCGTTTTGGGGGAGGGGGCGCCGGATGGCTCTGGCAGTCGGCGACGCTGGCTGGGCCCGGTAGCTAGCTGCCCAAGGGGGGTAGGGCACAGCCCGCGGAGCCCCGGTGCCTCGGTCGGGCCTATGCTTTTGGACCAACTGGAGCAGATCGCATGAAGGAAGGCATTCATCCGAAATACGTCGAGACCAAGGTGACTTGCGGGTGCGGCAACTCGTTTGTCACGCGGAGCACCAAGCCGGAAATCAAGGTCGATATCTGTAACGTCTGCCATCCGTTTTACACCGGCAAGTTGAAGTACGTCGATACGGCGGGGCGGATCGAGCGGTTCCGCACCAAGTTCGGCGAATCGGGGTATCGCAGTGTGCAGCGCGGCAAGAAGGCCGCCTCTGGCGAGACGGAGACCAACCAAGGCTAGCGCCTGGCGGGCATCGGCCCCGGCCTCTGGCGGATTGGGTGAAACCGGCCAGGCCACCCGCGGTGCACCTGGCGTGTGCGCCGAGGTGCCCGCCGCTGGGCCGGCATCCCAGGCCACGCATCCCGGTCGTCGCGGTTTTGCATGCGCAAGGAGCTGGAAGAAAAGCTGGCGCGGTTCGAGGAACTCGAACGGCAACTGCTGGATCCGCAGGTGATCGCCCAGCCGGCGCGGATGTCGGCCGTGGCCCGGGAGCATGGCGCGCTGGCCAAGGTGGCCACCAAGTATCGCCGCTTCAAGCAGCTCAACGAGCAGATTCGCGAGGCCATGGAGATGCTCCAGGGGGAAGACCCCGAGATGCGCCAACTGGCCGAGGCCGAATTGCCCCGCCTCAAAGAAGACCGCGAGCAGTTGTGGAATGACCTCTTGGACCTGACCGCCGGGGGCGAGGAGGCCCATCGCAACCGCTGCATCATGGAGATCCGTGCGGGGACCGGGGGCGAGGAAGCGGCCCTTTTTGCCCGCGATCTTTACGAGATGTACAAGCGCTACGCCGAGGACCGCGGCTGGAAGGTGGAAGTGCTGAGCATGAACCCCACCGAACTCGGCGGCTTCAAGGAGATCATCCTGGGCATCGAAGGCGAAGGGGCGTTCGCCCAGTTGCAGTACGAGAGCGGCGGGCACCGGGTGCAGCGCGTCCCCCAGACCGAGGCCAAAGGCCGGATTCACACTTCGGCCGCCACCGTGGCCGTCCTGGCCGAGCCCGAAGACGTAGAAGTCGAACTCCGGCCGGAGGACTATCGCCTGGACCGTTTTTCGGCCAGCGGGCCGGGCGGCCAGCACGTCAACAAGACCCAGTCGGCGGTGCGGCTGACCCACCTGGCCACCGGCATCGTCGTCCAATGCCAGGACGAGAAGAGCCAGCACAAGAACCTGGCCAAGGCCCTGCGCGTGCTGAAGACCCGGCTGTACGAGCTGAAGCGCCGCGAGGAGGAGAGCCGCCGCGCCAGCGAGCGGCGGAGCAAGATCGGATCGGGCGACCGCAGCGAGCGCATCCGCACCTACAACTTCCCGGACAATCGGGTCACCGATCACCGCATCAATCTCACGCTGTATAAGCTGGATAGCATCCTGGCCGGCGAGCTGGACCCGCTGATCGAGGCCCTCAAGGAGCACGAGCGGCAGGAGCTGCGTGCGGCCTTCGGCACTGTCGAGTGAGGGCGATGATCCTGCACTGCGTGCGGCACGGCGAGAGCCTCTATAATGCCGAAGGCCGGCTCCAGGGCCATCTCGAGGTCCCCTTGTCGCCCCGGGGGGTGCAGCAGGCCAAGGCCACGGCCGAAGCCCTGGCAGGCCAGCCCATCGAAGCCATCTACGCCAGCCCCCTGTGCCGTGCCCGCCAGACGGCCGAGGTCATCGCCCAGCGATTGGGGCTGCCGATTCGCTTCGACGACCGGTTGAAGGAAATCGATGTCGGCCGGTTGCAGGGGCGTTTGCGGAAGGAACTGCGGGGCGAGGAGGCCGAGGTGCTGGCCCGGTGGGCCTCGGGCGACCCCGACTTCCGCCTTCCCGGCGGCGAGTCGCGGCGCCAGGTGGCCAAGCGGGGCCGGGAGGCCTTCGAGGCCATCCGCCGCGCCGGCCATGCGCAGGTGCTCATCGTGGCTCATGGCACCGTGCTTTTGAGCACGATCAAGCTGCTGGCGGGGCTGGCCCTGGAGGGGCCGCCACGGACACTCCAGAACGCCTCGATCACCACGCTGCGATGGCCCGAGCACGGGCCGCTGCAAATCCTGGCCATCGATCAGGTCGCGCACCTGGACGGCCTCGGCCCGGCCGGCTCAGGCGACCTGGTGGCCTGACACGCCCAACCCCTTGCCCCCACGAGGGCCCCGGCGGTGCTGCGGATCACCAGCCTTCAGAATCCGCACGTGAAGCAAGCCTTGCGGCTGCGGGACCGCCGCGCCCGGCAGAAACAGGGGCGGATTCTCATCGACGGCGCCCGCGAACTCCAGCGCGCCCTCCAGGCGGGCGTGCGCCTGGTGGAGGCCTTCGTGTGCCCGGCACTATGCCGCAGCGAAGAGGCCCGCCGCGTGGCCACGGCCTTGGAAGAAAGGGCGGCCCAGTGCTTCGAGGTCAGCCCGGCGGTGCTGGAGCGCCTGGCCTTCGGGCAGCGCGCCGAAGGGGTGCTGGGCGTCGCCCAGACCCCGGTGGCCACCCTGGACCGCATCGTGTTGCCCCCCTGCCCGCTGGTGGCCGTGGTGGAAGGGATCGAAAAGCCCGGCAACCTCGGGGCCGTGCTCCGCAGCGCCGATGGGGCGGGGCTGTCGGCGGTGCTGGTGGCCGACCCCCGCACCGACCTGTTCAACCCCAACACCATCCGGGCCAGCCTGGGCACGGTGTTCACGATGCCCGTGGCCGTGGCCTCGGCCGAGGAGATTCGCACCTTCCTGGGCCGGCAGGGTCTTGCGGTGTATGCCGCGCGGGTCGATGCCCCGATGCTGTACACCGCGGCCGATTTCCGCCAGCCGGCCGCCATCGTCCTGGGCAGCGAGGCCGAGGGGCTCTCGCCGGACTGGCAGGGCCAGCACGTGCAGGCCATTCGGCTGCCGATGCGAGGCGTGGCCGATAGCCTGAACGTATCGGCCGCCGCGGCCATCCTCTTTTACGAAGCCCTGCGCCAACGCGGCTTACCGTAGGGTGCTCTACGAGCACCTCTTCCCACAGGGTGCTCTACGAGCACCATCGGCGGCACCGTGGTAGAGTGCTGTACGAGCACCATCGCCGGTACCTTGGCAGGGTGCGTGTTTGGCACGCGTCAGTCGCGCAGGTAAGAGATGACCAGTCGGTCGGCCGATGTGTCGGCCGGCCATCGCAACACCAGCGACTTCTGGAAATCCACGGCTTCCAAGAGGAGGTAGCGCCAGGCCAGCGCGCCGCGCCGGCCGGCGCCCGAGGTCCGGAAATCGCCCGCCGGACCGAAGAATAGGCCGGCATCTAAAGGCCCCCAGCCGGCCGGGGACTCTCCGTCGATATCCAGCCCGACTGGGTCCGGCACCGCCTTGGTGCGGGATTGGCAGACCACGCCGACCCACCGGCCGGCGCCGGACAACCGGGTTTCCACCGGCACATCGGCCGCGCCTGCCGGGCAGTACACTGCGCGGAGCCGCATGGGATACGCCGCCAGGCTGCCCGCCGCCGCGGCCTGGGTTTCGACCGAAACGGCAAGCCCCACGTTGCGGATGGGCCGGCTACCCCGGTTGGCAAGCGCCAGCTTCATTCCCCGTGAAAACGGCATGGCCAGCATGTTCGTTACCCCGCCGCGGTCCACCAGCACGAAGTTCTGGTAGTTTCCTTGGCCCGCCAGTCCGGCGAACCAATAGCGGACCGGGGTGGCCACATCGGGCTGCGATCGCTCGTCGGCCGTCGCTTCCAGCCACAGGTCGTTGCTTTCGAGCAGCTTTTTGTCGGCCAGGAGCTTGACCCAGTGGACCACGCCCGCCCCATCGAGGCGGATGAGGGTCTGCGACTTTCCCGGGGCGATTTCCCCGGCCTGGGCCTGCACGCGGCGATATGGATCATGCTCGCGGTGCACGCCCCAGCCGAACTGCTCGCGGCGATAGCTGATGGCCGCCAGCCAACCCGGCGGCACCCCGGGGTCGCGGGCTGTCCAACTGGCCACGGGCAGGTCCGCCGGGAAGGTAACGTAGTCCAGCCGGTACGCCGCCTGCTTCGCATGGCGCAGCACCACGCGCAGTCGCTGGCGGAAAGCCACGCAGGTCAGAAGCGGATTGGCGTCCTCGGTCAGGTGGGGCAAGGCATGGCCCAGATCGGCCGGCCGGCACTCCAGGCTTGGCACGCTTTGGCCGTCAAAATACAGCGCCAGCGTGCCCTGGTCTGTGGTGCGGGCGATGCGGACCAAGGCGCCGGGGCCTTGCAGGTCGGCCAGCACCGTTTCGGAACCGGCACCGGCAACCCGTGCAGCGGCTGTGTGGCTCCGGATGCCGTCGCTTTGTGCCAGTTGCTGGGAGTTGAGCAGGCGATCCAGCAATCGGGCGATTGCGCTTGCCGGCGGAGTCTGCCACGCCGCCGGAGACTCGCCTTCCGGGGCCTCCAGGATGCACATCTGGCGGACCTCGATCCGCGCCCCGTGGTCCTGGATGCCGATCCAGCCGCGGCGATAGCGATGCTTCAGCTCCGGATGCCAGGCCGTGTTGCAGTGCTGCACCAACTGGCCGTTGACCCAGGCGGAGACCATCGGGCCATCGGCCTTGATCACCAGGCGGTTCCACTGGCCCGAGCGGTCGGCCCGGCCCAGCGGCGGCACGTTGCCGTAAATGGCCATGGGGGCGTGCTTATCCAGGGGCCGGTCCGCGGGCACGTCCCAGATTTGCAATTCCATCCCCTCGGTCGAGGGCCAGCCCGCCGGCGGCGTGCGGATGCCGATGCCCGAATTGCCCCCTTTTTGTATCCGGTATTCCAGCGACAGCGTGAAGTTGCCGTATTCCTTGCGGCTGCGGAGGTAGTTGCCCCCCAAGCCGCGAAGGACCAGCGTGCCGTTGTCGAAATGCCAGGCGCTCAAGGCCCCCGGCGTCCACCATCCCTGGAGGTCTTTGCCATTGAACATCGGGGTACCTAGCGGCTCCTGGACCCGCAATTGGCGGAATCGGCCTTGCGCCCCGCGGACCGCCAGGCCAAGACACAAGCGGGCACTTGAGGCCACGGTGGCCGCGTGGGCCGATCGACCGTCGACCACCACCCGCAACTCTTGGCCGGAGCGTACGATGGCCGCCGTGTGCCACGCAGCAGGGACCGGGCCAGCGGGCGTTGCGCCGGGCGACGGTTCCCCCGCGGCCTGCGCCGGCGGCTCGGGCCGGGCGATGGTGCCGCACTCCGGGCCGTCGCGCAGCGCGACGGCCACCCACTGGCCCGAAGCCACCTCGCCCAAGCGCACCAGGCACGTCCCGCCCGGCGCGACGGACCATTGCAAGCGGAGTTCGAAATCGCCGAACGTGAAGCCCGAAACCAGCGGCGTCGCCCCCGGCGTGCCTGCCAATTCCCCACCCTCCAGGCGCCAACCCCGCGGGGCACTGGGCCCGTAGTCCCACCCCACCCACTGGTCCGGCCGCAGGAGTTCCAGGCCCCAATCGTCCCCAGGATTCCGGGAAACATCGGGCTCGCCGGCCGCCGTGGCGGGAACCACGAATACCGATAGCACAATAGCCATGAAGAAGACGCGTTGCACCGCCGGTTTCCTTTCTGAGAGCTTCGCTAGGCAAAGTGCCGGCAAAATCGCACCACGGCCTGGCCTCACGGGCCCGCTGCCGCACGGGCTTGGAACCGCTGCCCGGGCCTCGCGGCTGTGCACCCGGCCGGGCCGCTCCGAAAGGATATTGATCGACGCACGGCCGATTGTACAGTCCCCAGCCGATTTCGGCGCCAACAGGCCCGAGCAGCCCGGCGCGGGCTTGCCCGGCGCGATCTGCCCCCAAGAGCGACCACCCATTACAATGCAGGCCCGGCACACAGGAGATTTCGTGGAAAGGCGGCCTGCCATGGCCAAGAGCTATCCTTTTGGCAACGACCCAGCCAAGGTGGCCAATTACCAGGCGTTCTGGCAGCGGGCCCCGGTGGCCCGCCCGATGGTCGGCTTCTCGATCAAGAGCTGGTTCCCGCTGGAGGAGTTCTCGGCCAGTGCCGCGTGGCAGAACCATCGGGTGCTTGTGCCCGAGATGATCGAACCGGAAGCCTTCCTGGACGATCAAGAACGCCTGCTGGCCGAAGGCGAGACCATCGAAGACGACATCTTCCGCGGGGCCTCGCCGTCGCAGGCGGTCCCCTGGCTCGACGGCATGCTGGGCGCCGAACTCCGCATCCTGCCCGGCAGCGTGCTCGGGGTTGAGCGGACCTTGCCTTGGGAAGACCTGGCGCAATTGCGGCTCGACACCGGCCACCCCTGGTTCCGCAAGTACATGGAGTTCATCGAGGTGCTGGTGCGGCGCTCGGCCGGGCGCTACCCCGTCAGCCATGCCCCACTGATCGGCCCTTCGGACATCGTAGCGCTGGTGCGGGGGCACACCCAGAGTGTGCTGGACCTGGTCGAATCGCCCGACGAGGTGCGGCGCCTGCTTTGGCAAAGCGGCGAAATCTTCTGCCAGATCACCGACGAGGCATGGAAACGCATCCCTTGCTACTGCGGCGGATATTTCGATGCCCAGTACCAGCTCTGGTCGCCGGGGCCGATCGTGCGGCTCCAGGAGGACGCGGCCGGGGTGTTCTCCCCCCGGCTGTACCGCGAGCTCCTTCAGCCCGTGGACCGGGCCGTGGCCGGCCACTACCCCTGCGCCTTCATCCACCTGCACACCAACGCGATGTTCCTTTTCGACCTGTTCTTGGAGGTCGAGGAAATCCGTTGCTTCCAGGTGAATTATGAGCTGCATTCCGGCGGCCCGCCCATCGCCGGCATGATCCCGGCGCTTCGCAAAATCCAGGCCGCTGGCCGGCCTCTGTTGGTCCGCGGCTCGTTCACACCCGACGAATTGCGGCAATTGCTCGATGCGCTCGACCCCCGCGGGCTGTACCTGTACATCATGGTCGAATCGGTGGCCGAGGCCGACCGCCTCCGCCCCATCCTCGGCATGTGAGCCGTTCCCGATTTGCCCCTTTCCCGGGCTCGGCTGCCCCAGGCGCACTCTTCCAGCCGCCTCTTCAAGCCACAAGCCGGCCCCGCAGAGGGTGGGCGACCGCCCCGGTATAATGAAATGAGTCGGCCCGGGGACATTGCCCCAAGAGGCCGTGCGCCTACGTGGCAGCGAACCGGCATGCGGCGGCGAACGTTGCGTCGGTCCGGCCGGCTTGGCCCCTAACCCCCAAGTCCACCACGGCGGCCCTTTGCCAGGGCCAACCCGATATGAGCACAACCACATTGCCTCCCCTTCGCACGTTTACCGACTGGATCGTCCAGACGGACGATCACGCCGAGCGCCGGCTAGCGCTCTTGAACGAGGCCGAGCGGATTCTGGCCGGGCAAGAGCCGGCCAGCATCGAGGCCCGGCAGAGCCTGGCCAATCGCCTGGAGCGGTGGCGCTATCAGATGCTCAACGAGCGCCAGGCGGCGCTGGGCGAGGCGGATCGCCAATTGGCCCACGCGCTGGACCTGGCGGCCAATCGCCTTGCCGGCCGCGCCCCGCGGCCGCCCCGCTGGCCCCGAGGTGCCGTACTGGAGGCGCCGCCCGGCGACCCGGTCCTGGCCGAGCTGGCCCAAGCCCTCGATCCGGCCACGCCCTTGGAGCCCCTGGTGGCCCGTGCCGCCGAACTGACCCGCCGGCACTTTACCGTGCAGCGTAACGGCACAGCGGTCCGGCGCATGTTCATGTACGCGCCGCTGTATCTTTCCAATCTGTGTATCAACCACTGCCTGTACTGCGGTTTTCGGCACCCCAATCCCATCGAGCGCGTCCACCTGGGGGCCGAACAAGCCGTGCGCGAGGCCGAGGTGCTTTTGGCCCGGGGCTTCCGGCACATCCTGCTCGTGGCCGGCGACTATCCCAGCATGACCTCGACCGAGTACTACGTCGAGGTGATTCGCGCCCTGCGCCTGCGGGGTGTGATTCCCTCGGTGGAAATCGCCCCGCAATCGACCGACGGCTACGCGGCCCTTTCGGCTGCCGGGGCGTGCGGCGTAACGCTCTACCAAGAGACCTACAACCCGGCCCTGTATGCCCGGTACCACCCCCGCGGCCCCAAAGTGTCGTTCGATTGGCGCCTGGAAGGCATCGAGCGGGCGGCCGAAACCGGCATGAAACGCCTGGGCCTGGGCGTGCTGCTGGGATTGGGCCCGCCGCTGGAAGAGCTGGCGGCCCTGGTGCGACACGGCCGATACCTGGCCGCCCGATTCCCCGACTGCACGCTGGCGTTCAGCCTGCCCCGAATCCACGAGGCGCCCCAGGGGTTTGTGCCGCCGTTTTCGGTGGATGACGATACCTTCGTGCGCATGTACTGCGCGCTGCGGCTGGCCTTCCCCCAGGCCGAACTGGTGCTCTCCACCCGCGAAATGCCGGAGCTGCGCGACCGGCTGGCCCGCATCTGCATCACCCAAATGAGCGCCGGCAGCTCGACCGCACCGGGCGGGTACCACGAGCAGACCTGCGGCAGCCCCGGCGGCGAGCAGTTCCCCATCGCCGACCACCGCTCGGTGCCGGAAGTGCTCCAGGCTCTCGAGGCAGCCGGCATTTGCCCGGTATGGGAACCACCAGCCCGATAGGCGTGGGGTGCGTGCTTGCACGCCAAGGCCACGGGGCGATGGACCCTCGTGAGCCCGGGGGCGTGGACGGGTACCAGTCGCTCGGGCAGATCGCCGCTGGATTTCTTGGGGTGCTTGAGGGGCTCCGGTCGGGCCGCATCGGGGTGCCCCACAGGGGCTCCTCAGGGCGAACCCGTAGGGCCTTAAGCCTGTCTTTCCCAGAATGAGAAGGCTGGCGTGGATGTATCGCAGGTCCGTAGCAAACGGGCGTCATCGCTGGAAAACAGACACAGCCGGAGGCACAGGGGAGGGCCAGGGCAGGTTCGTGCCGCAAGAGGGTGGGAAGAATGCTCCTGACCATCACGACGACGTACAAGCCTGCGACGGACCTTGGCTTCCTTCTGCATAAGCACCCTGACCGGTGCCACAGCTTCAATTTGAGCTTCGGCAAGGCCCACGTGTTCTACCCGGAGGCAAACACCGAACGGTGTATGGCCTGCCTCCTTCTCGACGTGGACGCGATTGGGATGGTCCGCGGCAGGATCCCGCACCCGCAATTCTTGCTGGCCCAGTATGTCAACGACCGGCCGTACGTCGCTTCCTCCTTCTTGAGCGTGGCCATAGCGCAGGTCTACGGGTCCGCCCTGCAAGGCCGGTGCGAAGACCGACCCGAGCTCGCGGCAACGCCCATCCCGATGGAGGCCCGTATCGAGGTGCTGCCGGTCCGCGGCGGCGAGCGGTTCCTGCGGGGCGTGTTCGAGCCGTTGGGCTACGAGGTCCAGGCCCTTGGCCACCCGCTGGACGAGCGGTTCCCCGAGTGGGGCGAGAGTCCGTACTTCTCCGTCACACTCCGCAAAGTGACGAGGGTGGCGGACCTGTTGACACACTTGTACGTCCTTGTCCCGGTGTTCGATGGGCAGAAGCACTACTTCGTGGGCGAGGACGAGGTGGAAAAGCTGCTCGCCAAAGGCGAGGGCTGGCTAGCGAGCCATCCCGAAAAGGAGGAGATCACCCGCCGCTACCTGCGGTTCCAGCCGAGCCTGGTCCGGCAGGCCCTCGCGCGGCTGGTGCAAGAGGAGGAGCCGGGCGAGGCCGAGGAGGACACCGCGCCTGCCCACCCACCCGAGGAGGCCCTGGAAGAGCCGCTCAAACTCACCGAGCACCGCCTCGGCGCGGTGCTGGCGGTGCTGCGGGCCGCCGGCGCCAAACGGGTGCTGGACCTCGGCTGCGGAGCAGGTTCGCTTTTGGTAGAACTGCTTAAGGACAAGCAGTTCGAGGCGATCGTCGGTTTGGATGTGTCGATTCGGTCGCTGGAAGCCGCCCAAAGGCGGTTGAAGCTGGACCGCCTGCCGGCGCACGAGCAAGGCCGCATCCGGTTGATTCACGGCTCACTCATGTACCGGGACCGGCGGCTGGAGGGGTTCGATGCGGCGGCGGTGCTGGAGGTCGTCGAACACTTCGACCCGCCGAGGCTGTCGGCTTTCGAGCGGGTGCTTTTCGAGTTCGCCAGACCCCGGACGGTCGTCCTCACCACGCCCAACCGCGAGTATAACGTCCATTGGGACCGGCTGGCTGCGGGGCAATTCCGCCATCCCGACCACCGTTTCGAGTGGACACGGCAGGAGTTTTGCC
>JBBIQF010000183.1:8494-11821 GCA_037442445.1 Planctomycetaceae bacterium | reverse complement strand
GCCCGGCAGATCGGCATCAGCACGCCGCCCAGGACGAAAAAAGAGACTGTGGAAGAGATACGCCGCCGCATGAGGGGGCGCAAAGAGACGGTGCAGCGAACCGGCTTTTGAGAACGCCGGGGCGTGGTGTGCGGGCAGGCGGAGCGGGGAGCGGAAGGAGGAATGGCGAATGTCGAAAGTCAAATGACGAATGACGAAAGACAAATGGCGGAGGCCGAAAGTCAAATGACGAATGACGAATCGAGAGGGCAAGCGGCGTATTGGATTCCGCCCGCTTGATGAGCGCGGCACTGCGGCGCGGTTGATTAGCGCAGCACCGCGGCGCGGCAGAGGGCTGCGATGTCGGAAGGCTGGGCGAGTTGGCGCGTCGGGACGCCCTCGGCAGCCAGGCGGCCGGCCGACTCTTCGAACTCATAGGCCTGGCTGGTGGCCAGGATGGCCTCGACGGCCAGTCCCCGGCGACGCAGGCCGCCCAGGGCCAGCGCGGCTTCTATTGTGGCCGATGGCAGCAACGCAATCACGGTGGCATCGCGGGGGATGCGGTGGGCGGTTTCGGAGACCAATTGGGCGAGGGTCAATCCATCGGTCAATTCCACGCGGGCCAGGGTCTCCAACATGCGGAGCAGTTGGTCGGCCCCGCGCTGGGTGGGCACGACCAGCGGTTCCAGGCGCGTGCTCGTAGGCCGCATGGCTGCGGACTGCCGGGCCGCTCGCCGCGTTTGCGGTGGGGGGTCCCATGCCTTGGTGCGGATGCGATCGGCCGCGTCGCGCCCGTTGGTTACCAGCCCCACTTGCTGCCCCAAGAGATAAAGGGCGTTGGCCAGCGAGGCGGCCATGCGGACCGCCAGTTCCGAGCGAAAGCGCACGTCTTTTTCCCCAAACGCGGCGCGGTGGAAATCCAATAGCAGCGTCGCCCCCGCCACGCTCGATGGTTCGTACAGTTTGCTGTGCAGGGTGCCGGTTCGGGCGGTGGCCCGCCAATGGATGCGATTGAGCGGATCGCCGGCCTGGTACGCCCGCACCCCCGCGATGCGCGTGGGGTCTTCGTACAGCCGGTGGCTGAGCCGAACCTCGCCAATAGGGCGCCGCGAGGCCACGTCATACCCCTCCAGCGGCGTCACCTGGGGATACACGAGGATGAAGTGCGGCACCGTCAGCGTGCGAAAACACCGGTACAGCCCGAACAAATCGCCCGTTTCCAGCACCACCGGCCCGATCTGATAATAGCCCCGCTCCTGGAAGCGGAGCTGATACAGGAGCGTCTTGCGCTGCCGGCCACGGAGCATCACCAACTGGAGCCTCCGGCCCACGACGACCATCCGCGGGGGCGGCTCGATCAGGGCCTCGGCGGGCAACTGGTCTTCCACAAGCACCCAGGGTATGGAAAGCCGGCCCGTGTTGCTGACCGTCAGCACCACGGCCACGGTATCGCCCACCTGCACCACGATGCGGTTGCACTCGCGCTCGGCATGGAGGTGGTTGGCCCAACTCTGGGCCAGCCAGCGGCTGACCACCATCACGCCCACCAAAGCGTACATGGCGTAGGCCAGCCAGCCAAGCCCGAACCCCAGCGCAATGGCCAATAGCAGGGCAGCTCCCAGATACCATCGCACTTGGCCACCTCACGCACGGCGATTCGGGAAAGGACGGGCTACTCCTCCATGGTGCAAGAGCCACCGCACCCTTGTAAAGCGGAAACCCAGGCCGGTGGCAACCCCCGGCCGGACAGACGGAAGCTGCCACCGGCGGCCGAAATACGGTTGCGCGTTTGGGCAAGATTGACAAACCAGGGTGTTATGGCTTTCGCAGTTAGCGTTTCCCACACCCGTAACACCCTGCGAGTTTCCAGGGGCGAGCCTACCGCCCGCAAAGCGCGTGAACAAGCGGAGCCCTGGATGTTTTTTCGGAAAACGGGATATCGGTGGGGCGGAGCAAGAAGGCAGACAGCAAGACGGGCGCCAGCGGCAAGCCGGCGGGCTCAGGCGAGGATGGCCGAGACCACCTTGCCGGCCACATCGGTCAGCCGGAAATCGCGCCCCTGATAACGGTAGGTCAGGCGCTCGTGATCGATGCCCAATAGGTGGAGGATGGTGGCATGGAGGTCGTGCACATGGACCACACCTTCCACAGCGCGGTAGCCCAGCTCGTCGGTGGCGCCGTAGCTGATGCCCGGTTTGATACCGCCGCCGGCCAGCCACATGGAGAAGCCCTGCATGTGGTGGTCGCGGCCGTCGCCCTGGGCCATGGGGGTGCGCCCGAACTCCCCGCCCCAGATGACCAGGGTCTCGTCCAGCATGCCCCGCTGTTTGAGGTCTTTAATGAGCGCGCCGCAAGCCTGGTCGACTTCCTTGGCCACCACCTGCATGTCGCGCTTGATGGCGCTATGCATATCCCAGTCGCGGTGGTAGAGCTGGATGAACCGCACGCCCCGTTCCGCCAGGCGGCGTGCCAAGAGGCAATTGGCGGCAAAGGAGCCGTCGGCCCCCTTGGTGCCGTAGAGCTCGAAGATATGGGGCGGCTCGTCCGAAAGGTCCAGCAGTTTGGGCACACTGGTCTGCATGCGGAAGGCCATCTCGTACTGGGCGATGCGGGTGGCGATTTCCGGATCATCCACCGCCTCGTTGTGGATGCGGTTCAGGGCGGTTACGGCATCGACCACGTCGCGCTGGCGGCTGGGGGTTACCCCCTTCGGGTTCGACACGTACAGCACGGCATCGCCGCGCGACCGGAACTCCACCCCTTGGAAGCGGCTGGGCAAGAAGCCGCAATGCCACTGGCGGGAGGAGATGGGTTGGGCCTGCCCGGCCCGCCCCAGCGAGGTGAGCACCACAAACCCCGGCAAGTCCTCGCTTTCGCTCCCCAGCCCATAAAGCACCCACGAGCCCACCGAGGGCCGGCCCGAAATCAACGTCCCCGTGTTCATGAACGTGTGGGCCGGGTCGTGATTGATGGCGTCGGTTTTGACCGCGCGCAGGAAGCAGATCTCGTCGGCCACGGAGCCGATGTGCGGGAAAAGCTCGCAGATATTCTGCCCGCTCTTGCCGAACTTGCGGAACTTGAACTGGGGGGCGAAGCAGTTCAACTTGGCCCCCTGCAACTGGGCGATGGGCTGGCCTTTGGTGAACGATTCGGGCATGGGCTGGCCGTGGCGCTTGGCCAGCTCGGGCTTCTCGTCGAAGGTCTCCAGGTGCGAGGGGCCGCCCGATTGGTAAAGCCAGATCACCCGGCGGGCCTTGGGGGCGACATGAAAGGGGTTGACCACGCCGCGGCTGGCCGGAATCGCCGCTTGCGACGTGGCCGGGTTCAGCAGGGCGGCCAGGGCGGCGT
>JBBIQF010000183.1:596-8484 GCA_037442445.1 Planctomycetaceae bacterium | reverse complement strand
TCCGCGACCGACTGCTCCCCGATCAGGCAATCGCGGCGGTCCTGCGCCATCAGCCCCATGCCGAGCGCCACCGCGGCATCGGGGCCGTTCACCGCGGCGTCATGCCCGTCGATTAGGATCGCGCCTTCACGCCCGCCGGGCCAGGCGCCAGGGGTTGGTCGGTAGCGTGTTCACGGCTGCTCCAGGGATCACGGCTTAGGTGACGGGTGATAGGCGACGGGTGACAGGTAAGGGGTAAGGGGTCTCAAGGGGGTAAGGGCTTCAGTGAACCGAAAAGCCGGGTCAAGGATCATGGGCGGGTGATGGTCTCGTGGAGGTTGAGGACGGTGCGGGCCACCGAGGTCCAGGCGGCCAACTCGGCGGCAGGGATATCGCCTGGCGGTTTGGCCTGTCCGACCTCGGCCAGGGCCCGCGCGGCCTGCTCGTCGCGGCGGTACTCCTGGCGGTGCTTTTCCAAAAGGCCCAGCAGGATTCGGGTTTCCTCGGGCGAGGGTTTTCGGGCCAGGGCCAGGCGCATGGCCGCGGCGATCCGCTCGGCATCGGTTCCGCCCCCCTGGCGGAGCAGGCGCACGGCAAACACCCGGGCCGCCTCCACATAGGTGGGGTCGTTCAGCAGCACCAGGGCCTGCAAGGGGGTGTTCGAGCGGGGCCGTTCCGGGCAGCTTTCCTCGCGGCTGGGGGCGTCGAAGGCCTGAAGGCTGGGATGGAACAGCGTGCGTTGCCAGTACGTGTACAGGCCCCGCCGGTACTGGTCTTCGCCCTGGTCGGGCACATACTGGCGTTTGGGGAAGTTGAGGAAGTCCCAGTAGCCTTCGGGCTGGTAGGGCTTGACGCTGGGGCCGCCGATCTTCGGCGACAGAAGCCCGCTGATGGCCAGGGCGTTATCGCGCACGAACTCGGCATCCAGGCGGAAGCGGCCCTGCCGGGCCAGCCACTGGTTGGCCGGGTCCTTTTGGAGCGATTCCGGCGTGCCCCGCGACGACTGCCGATAGGTCCGCGACATCACCATCTGCTTGACCAGGCGCTTGACATCCCAGCCGGTGTCCATGAACTCCACGGCCAGCCAGTCCAAGAGTTCGGGATGCGTGGGCCGGGCCCCCTGCGTGCCGCAATCGTCCAGCGTGCGGGCAATGCCCTGGCCGAACATCAGCTTCCACACCCGGTTGACGAACACGCGGGCCACCATGGGGTTGTTGCGCGAGACGAGCCAGTTGGCCAGGTCCAGCCGGGTGGCCCGGCGGCCCGGGGTTTCCAGCTTCCCGAGAAAGGCTGGGATGGCCGGCTGGACGATCTCGCCCGAATCGTCCTGCCAATTGCCCCGTGCCAGGATGCGGACGGTGCGGGGCGGCACCGACTCGGTGACCAGCGTGGTGGGCACTTGCTGGAGCAGGGCCTCGCGGCGTTTTTTAAGCTCGGCCACCTTGGCCTTGGAAGCCTCGTCGGCCCGCGGTTCCAGGGCGGCGATTTCGGCGGCCAGGCGGTCCAGTTCCGCGGCTTGCTGCGGCGTGGGCATGGGGGTCTGTTCCTGCCGGCCCACGGCCTTCTCCTTCACGTCGGCGAAGAACGCCGCGAAACTGTAGAAGTCGCGCATGGTGTAGGGGTCATACTTGTGATTGTGGCACTGGGCGCAACCCAGGGTGGCCCCCATCCAGGCGGTGGCCGTGTTGCGGACCCGGTCGGCGGCGTATTTGGCCTCGTACTCTTTGGGCTGGGCCCCGCCCTCTTCGGTGGTCAGCAACAGCCGGTTGTAGCCCGAGGCGATCTTTTGCTCGCGGGTGGCACCCGGCAGAAGGTCGCCAGCGAGCTGCTCGCGGGTGAACTGGTCGAAGGGCTTGTTGTTGGCAAACGCCTGGATCACGTAGTCGCGGTACAACCACACGTCGCGGTGGTTGTCGCTGTGATACCCGCAAGTGTCGCCATAGCGGACCAGGTCGAGCCAGTACATGGCCATGCGCTCGCCGAAATGGGGCGAGGCCAGCAGCCGGTCGACCATCGTCTCATAGGCGGCCGGCGAGGGATCGGCGGCAAAGGCCTCGACCTCTTCCGGCCGGGCCGGCAGACCCACGAGGTCGAAATGCAGTCGCCGCACCAGGGTGCGGGCGTCCGCTTCCGGGGCGGGGCGCAGGTTGTGCTCGCGGTGCTTTTGGGCGATGAAATGGTCGATCGCATTGATCGGCCAGGCGGAGTCCGGTGCAGGCGGGACCGGCGGCCGCTGCGGAGGCACAAACGCCCAATGCTCGTCGTAGTGGGCCCCTTGGTCGATCCACCGCCGCACCAGGTCGATTTCCGCAGGCGTCAAAGGCGGCTTCTTGGACTCGGGCGGCGGCATGCGGTCGTCCGGATGCTTGGCGGTGATCCGCTGGATCAGCAAGCTCTCGGCCGACCGGCCGGGGCGGATGGCCTGCCGAATGGCCGATTCCCGCTGGTCCAACCGCAAGTCGGCCTCCCGCGTGGCGTCGTCCGGGCCGTGACAGGCGAAACACCGGTCGGCCAAAATGGGCCGGATCTGCCGGCTGAAACTGATCCGCTCGGAAGACGGGCCCTCGGCCTTGGCAGGCAACCCGCCAAGCACCCCCGCCGCGCCCAACACGCTACCCCAAAGGATCGCGAACACTGAATGGCACAACCACCAGCGAGGGCCAAAACGCATGGGCGGGCTCTCCGCGTGTTGCCGGAGAAAGGGCGCTTGGGGCGGGAAACCGGCGATGCTGGCGCGTGCCGCACGACATCGCCGAAAACGGACTCGCAATCCGCGAAACCATCCCCTCTATCGAGGTAAAATGGCCTCGGAAAAGCCTATGCCGATTCGCTTGCCGAGGCAACGCCTTGACGTATGGCGCTGGCTTGGCCAACCGCGCGACTAGCGCCGCCCGATGGCGCCCGTTCGGCGGGCAAACACCGCGGGGCGGGCCTCGGAATGCGTAACCTCTTGTCACGCAAATGGTTAAAGCATGGGCACTTCTCCGGTCGGCTTGGGGTCTTGTTCCGCTCGTAGTCCAAGGGCGTCCGTGGGGCCATCACGGCCCACCCAATCCGACATCGCCTTTCAGGGCCGGGCTTGTGAGACACTTTTGCCGGCCGAGGGCGCCATCTGCGTGCTGGCCCGCGGAAAAGTCGCAGCCACGTCCCGCGGAGCGAGGATGCCAGCGTTCATGGGGGCCCAAGCCAAAGTGTTAGCGACGCACGGGGCTGCGTGCTTGGCGGGCTTTGCGTCCACGGGGCGGCCCCACAAGTTGCGTGCCCCGGCTTGCCCCGATACGCGGCCCCGTGTTCCCTTGGGCGGCCGGATGCGGTAGCATAAAGTGATTGGCCGCTGTGAATTGCGTCCTTGGGGTCGAGGGAGGGGTTTGTCGAATCCTGTCATGCCACCGGTGGTGATCGACTTACGTGCCTGCGACGACCTTCGCGACGTGGTGGTGGAGGCCGTGCAGTGGCTGGTGCAGGGGAAACTGGTGGCGTTTCCGACGGAGACGGTGTACGGGTTGGCAGCCCGGGCGTTGGACGCGGCGGCGGTGGAGCGGCTGTTGGCGGTCAAGGGGCGCAAGGCCGGCCATGCTTTGACGCTGGCCATCCGCGGGGCCGACGAAGCGCGAGACTATGCCCCCGACATGCCGCCGCTTGCCCAGCGGCTTGCGCGGCGGTGCTGGCCGGGACCGATTACCCTGGTCCTGGACGACTCGCATCCGGAAAGCGCAGTGCGCCGCCTGCCCCCCCGGGTGCAGGAGGCGGTCTCACCCTCTGGAACCGTAGGATTGCGGGTGCCCGGCCACTCGGTGATCCTCGATGTGCTCCAAATGACCGCCGGCCCGCTGGTGCTTTCGAGCGCTAACCGGACCGGCCAGCCCGAGGCACGCACGGCCTCCGAGGTGGTGGAGGCATTCGGCAACGAGGTGGACCTGGTGCTGGACGATGGCCCCACGCGTTACGGACAACCCTCCTCGGTGGTCCGCGTACGGGGCAAACAGTACGAGGTACTTCGGGCGGGGGTGGTGCCGGAAAAGACGCTCCGGCGTCTCAGCTCGCTGATGGTGCTGTTCGTCTGCGCGGGCAACACCTGCCGCAGCCCCATGGCCGAGATGCTGTTCCGGAAAATGGCGGCCGAGCGCCTGGGGTGTTCGCTGGAAGAGCTGGAGGACCGGGGGGTGATCGTGGCGTCGGCGGGGCTGTCGGCGGTTTCCGGGATGCGGGCGGCCCCCGAGGCGTGCCAGGTGGTCGCTGGCTTGGGGCTGGACCTTTCGATGCACGAGACGCAGGCGTTGACCGAGTCGCTGGTCCGCCAGGCGGATGTGATCTACACCATGACGCGGGCCCAGCGCCAGGCGATCGTCCGGGAATGGCCCCACGCGGCCGAGCGATGCAAGACCCTCAGCCCGACGGGGGCGGATATTTCGGACCCGATTGGCGGCCCGGTCGAACGCTACCAGCGATGCGCGGAGCAAATCCAGGCTGAGCTGGCGGTCCGGCTTTCGGAATTGGAGTGGTGAGCATGCGGATTGCGGTAGGGACCGATCATCGCGGCTATGGGATTCGGAAGCGCCTGATCGAATCGCTCCAGCGCCATGGCCATGAGGTGCTGGACGTCGGCAGCGATTCGCCCGATCCGGTCGACTATCCCGATATCGCCGCGCGCGTGGCCGGCATGGTCAGCCAAGGCCAGGTGGACCGGGGCGTGCTGGTCTGCGGGACGGGCCTGGGGATGTGCATTGCGGCCAACAAGTTTCCCGGCGTCCGGGCCGCCCCCTGCTACGACGAACTCAGTGCCGAAATCAGCCGCCGCCACAACGACCTCAACGTGCTGTGCCTGTCGGGCGACCTAATGAGCGAACGGCTGCTCGAGCGGGTGGTCGAAATCTGGCTCAATACGCCTTTCGACGGCGGCCGACATGCCCGCCGCCTCGAGAAAATCCGCAAGCTGGAAGAGAACCGCTGCCACGAAAAATCGCCGTAAGCCGGCCGCCCAAAGAACGGCCCTTGCGTGTGGCCGCGCCTGCAACGGTGCACATGTCAATGGCCACGCGGACCGCATTGGCCGCATACGTCGGCGGTGGGCCGGCTATTCGGCCGTGAAAGTTCGCACCGGAACCAGCCGATTGGGCTTGTCCGCGGCCACGATGGCCACCAGACGGCCGTCCGCATCTAGCGCTGCCCAGTGGGGGGACTCCGCGGAGCCGGCGGCGGCCCGGCGATGAGGCACTGGCCGGCCTTGGCGAAGCCGAGTGGCCTCGGCCGGCGTCACTCTTACCTGCGGCAAATGCTCCACGGCGCGGACCATGGGCAGCAGGTGCTGGTGCCACGTGGCCGTGTCGAGGGATTCGGGGGCGACGGCCTGCGACAAGTCGAACGGCCCGATGTGGGTCCGAACCAAGGCCGACATCACCGCCTGCGTGCCTGCGCTTTGGGCCAGGTCCCGGCCAAGGGCACGCACATAGGTGCCCGCCCCGCACTCGACGGCCAGCCGCAATTCCGGGTACTGGTAGGCTAGGATTTGCAGGCGATAGACATGCACCGGCCGGGGTGCCGGATCGACCTTTCGGCCCTTGCGGGCCAGGTCATAGGCCCGCCGGCCGCCAATCTTCACCGCCGAATACGCTGGCGGCCGCTGCAAGACCACGCCGGTCCATTGGCGGGCCGCCTCGGCCAGTTGCTCCCGCGTGGGCGGTGAAGCCGGCAGTTCCGTCACCGGGCCTTCGATATCGTCCGTGGGGCTGGATCGGCCCAGTAAGAACGTCGCCTCGTAGCCTTTCGGCATTTGCTGGATGTACTCGATCAGCCGGGTGGCTTGGCCCAGCGCCACGACCAACACGCCGGAAGCCAGGGGGTCCAACGTGCCAGCGTGTCCGGCTTTGCTCTGGCCTGTAATCCGGTGCACCAGGTCCACGGCGTGGCGCGAGGTGATGCCGGCCGGCTTGTTCAAGACCAACAGCCCGGAGGTCATGGGGTGTTCCGCTGCGCTTGGCGCAACCCTCGCGGCGGGCAAGAAGGCAGGTTAGGATGGATAGAGGCGTTGGCGACGGTAGCCGGTAAAGCCATGAATCCCGAGCAACTGGGTCCGTATCGCATCGTCGGATTGCTTGGCCGGGGGGGCATGGGGGCAGTGTATCGCGGTGTGCACATCGATACCGACGAGCCGGCGGCGATCAAGGTACTGGCGGCTGGGCTGGCCGAGGAAGAGGGCTTCCGCCAGCGCTTCGAGGCCGAAATCGAGACGCTTCGCAAGCTGTACCATCCCAATATTGTGCAGCTTTTCGGCTTCGGCGAGCAAGACGGAATGCTGTTTTACGCCATGGAGCTGGTCGAGGGGAGCAGCCTGGAGGAAGAACTCCGCCGGGGCCGCCGTTTCGAGTGGCGCGAGGTCGCCCGGTTGGGCATCCAAATCTGCCGGGCGCTGCGGCACGCCCACGACCGGGGGGTAATCCATCGGGATATCAAGCCTGCCAATCTGCTGCTTTCGGCCGATGGCCGAGTAAAACTTTCCGACTTCGGCATCGCCCGGCTGTTTGGCTACACGCGTTTGACGGCTGCGGGGAGCGTGTTGGGGACCGTGGAATACATGGCCCCGGAGCAGGCCGATGGCCGGCCGGTAGGCCCCCGGGCCGACCTCTACAGCCTTGGGGGGGTGTTTTTCGCCCTCTTGGCCCGCCGGCCGCCGTTCCGTGCCCGCTCGCTGGCCGAAATGCTCGAAAAGCACCGTACTGCCACTCCCGAGCCGGTGCGCCGGTACGCCCCGGAGACGCCGGTCGAGATGGAGTACCTCATCGCCGAGCTATTGGAAAAAGACCCGGAGAAGCGCGTGGCCAACGCCACCCTGGTGGCAAGGCGTTTGGAAGCGATGCTGCGGGCGCTGGGCGATCGCGAATCGCCGCTCCCCGCGGGGCAATCGCCCGGCGGTTCGGCCCAACCGGTCGTCCGGCCTGGCGGGCAAGCGGCTGCCGCGGGTGTGCCGCTTCCTCCCACGCGATCGGCCGAGCCGACGCCCCCGGCCAGCCCGCCTTACAAGATGCCCGACGGGCTTGCCCCCACCTTGCCGGCACCGACCATGCCTTTTCAACCGGCGCCGGGCGCCAGCCCCGGCCCGCAGCGAGGTAGCGCCGGCCCGACTCTTGTAGAACCCAATGCCCCGCTGGGCCCCGCAGCACATCCGATGGGGCCAAAGCCCGCCGAGAGTCCCTCGCCCTCGGCACAGGCCCTGGCCGCAGCCTTGGCCCCCACCGTGGCCGACCCAAGCGCACACTCCCCAAAACCCGCCGAGCTTGGGGCCGGCCCGGGCATAGCGGATGTCCAGACGCCCCGGGCACCAGAAGGCTTGCCGCCAACCCGCGAGGCCTCGGCCGTGCTGCCGGCTGAAGCGCCGCGTCAAGCTGCCGCGGACCGCACCGAGCCTGGCAGGACGGCCGTTCGGGGGACCTTCGTCGCCGTTGCCGAGGAGGACCTGGATCGCTACGAGCCTGAGCAGCCTCGCCCGGCCTTGATTTCCATCCACACGTGGGTGCTGGTGATCGCCCTGGTGGCTTTGGGCGGGGGGGCCTGGTATCTGTTGCGGCCGCTATCGGCCGATGATCTGTACGAGCGCATTGCCCGCCGCACGCAGGACAAGACGGTGGAGGCGTACCTGCGGGAGGAGCGCGAGATCGACGAGTTCCTCAGCCGTTTCCCCACCGACCCGCGGGCCGAACAACTGCGACGCTTCCGCCGCGAAATCGAGCTTTACCGCTTGGAGCGCAAGCTGGAGCTGCGTGCCAAGGGGCGGGCCAGCAGTGAAGGACTTCTGCCGATCGAGCGGGCCTACATCCGGGCCATGAATCTGGCCCAGATCGACCCCGAGGAGGGATTAGCACGCCTGGAGGCCCTCTTGGACCTGTACAAGGACCGGACCGAATCGAGCGGGCCC
>JBBIQF010000183.1:0-538 GCA_037442445.1 Planctomycetaceae bacterium | reverse complement strand
CGGCAGCTCGAAGGCGTGGCTGCCGACACGCTAAGCGAGTTGGAAGTCCGCCTTTCGCGGGCCGAGGAGTTGCGGCCCAAGGACCCCAGCGCTGCGGCCGCCATCTGCCGCGCGGTGATCCTGTTGTACCAGGATAAGCCCTGGGCTGCCGAAGCGGTCCGCAAGGCCCAGCAAATCCTGGCCGCCGCCGAAGGTGCAACTTCAACTGCCGACGATGCCGCCCCCGCCGCCGGCAAGTCGCCGTCCAAGTGAGATCGGCTTGCCGGGCGGCGTATCCCGCCCGCACGATTGGCCACGCCCCGCATCCTGCTTTTTCCACCCGCAACCAGGAGCCGCCGATGCCGCTTGATGCTCGTGCCCCGCACGCCGGATTTGCCAGACAAAAAGTACGTTTGGATCGCCGCCGCTTCTTGCTGGAAGCGGCCGCAGGGGCCGCGGCGGTTGCCGGCCGCGCGCTGCGGTGGGCTTCTGCCGCCCAGGGCACCGGCCCCGCCCTGCCCCGGGTGGACCTCCATGTGCACTTGGACCGTAGCACCAT
>JBBIQF010000182.1:0-11869 GCA_037442445.1 Planctomycetaceae bacterium | reverse complement strand
CATCCAGATCGACCACGGGAATGTTCATCCCCGCACCGATTTTCTCGTTGAAGCTGATGGCATGGCGAATCCAACGCGGGTTGGGGCCGCGCTGGAGTTCATACCAGTACACCCCCAGCGGGCCGTACTCGTCCGGGTCGCTCCCATTATGGGCCATGAAGCGCTTGCCCGTGACCAGGTCCAGGTCGCCATCCTGGTCCAGGTCGGCCAGCGTGAGGCTGTGGGCCTGCGTCCAGGTCTGGTCGATGGTGTGCTGTTTCCAGGCGATCGTATCCCCCTGGCGGACCTGCTGGTACCAGAAAATGCCGTACCGGTGGGCCGAGCTGGTAACGATGTCCGGCAGCCCATCGGCGTTGACGTCGTACACCAAGATTTGCGGCGTGTGTTCGGCCTTGCCCTGCGGGCCGCCGACGGCCAGGGGGTGTTCTTTCCACTGGCCGTGCCGAGGGTCGGCCGGGGCCTCGTACCACGCATCGGGGCGGAGGATGTCGGGCCGGCCGTCGCCGTTGACATCGCCCACGCCGCCTCCCCAATCCTTGCGGTTGGCCGATACCATGTGCTTGATGATCCCCCGGCTGCCGTCGGGCCGTTTGCCCACCTCATACCAGAACGTCTGGGGGGCGTGCGGCAGAATCTCGGCGGCCCGGCCATCGCCGTCGATGTCCCACAGGTCGCCGCACTCGAAATGGTCGATCTTTTCGATGAGCGTTTTGGGCCAGGGGCGGTCGAAGCCCACGTTGCGATACCATTCGGCCTCGCCGGTCCACGAGCAGGTGACGACATCGAGCCGGCCGTCGCCGTCCACGTCCAGCGGTTCGTTCATGAACTCCCAGTAGTAGCCTTTGCCCTGTTCGTCCACTTGGCCGGCAATGTCGCGGACTTTATGGGGCTTCCAATCGGGGGCCAGATAGACGAACGGGCCGGCGATGATATCCAGCTTGCCATCGCCGTTGAAATCGCCCACGTTGCAGGCCTCGTTGCGGAACGTGCCGATGCGGTGCGCGACGAACTTCACTTTGGGGCTGGCCGAGGGAGTTGCACCCGCCTCGGCCCCGTACAGCCGGCCCGGGCCGAACACCCCGCAACATTGCCCCGCAATGGCCACCCCCGCAAAGGCCACCAGGATCACGCGATGCAAGCCACGCATGGTCAGTCCTCCGATAGGCAAAAGGCGGTACAAACCGGCAGCATAGTCGGCCCGTGGCGGCCGGGCAAGCCGGCCGTTCTGCGGGGAGGACCGCGCTTGTGGAGCGCGGGCATCTTGGCTGCACGTCTTGCCGCCGGGAGGGCAGCACCACAATGCGGCCCAGAGGGCTGCACCACAATGCAGGAACACAATGCCGCCGGGACGGGCTGCACCACAATGCTGCAGCACAAGGCGGCGGGACCATGACAGCGGCCCCCCGGCGAGGTATAATATCAATTTTTAGTGGCATAGGGCGGTCGCCTTGGGCCGATAGCCGCGCCTTGGGGTTCGCAAGCGCTGGCGATTGGAGTCCCCGGCCGCACGGGCACCCTGCCCGTGGGGGTGGCCAGCCGGCCTGGTGCGGCATCCATCCCGCCCAGCGGTGCGTAGAATACGTTCCAGCCTCGGTCCGCTTCCTTTGGTTCGGCCGAACACGGCCCCTCGGCAAGGGGAGCGCTCGGCACGGGCGGCGTCGGGAAGCGGAGCTTTGTGCACCGGCACAGGTCCCGGCCCTGGCCCGATTACGGAATAGGTCATCGAACGCATGGATCCCAAACGGCTGCGGAATATCGGCATCTCGGCCCATATCGACTCGGGCAAGACCACGCTCAGCGAACGGATACTGTTCTACGCCGGCCGGATTCACCGTATCAACGAGGTCAAAGGCGATGGTCCCGGCGCGACGATGGATCACATGGAGCTGGAGCGCGAGCGGGGCATCACCATCACCAGCGCCGCCACCACCGTGGCCTGGAGGGAGGCGACGATCAACCTGATCGATACGCCCGGCCACGTCGATTTCACGGTGGAGGTGGAGCGGAGCCTTCGGGTCCTGGATGGGGCCATTCTGGTGCTGTGCGCCGTAGGCGGGGTGCAGGCGCAGACGTTCACCATCGACCGCCAGATGCGCCGCTACCATGTGCCGCGCCTGGCGTTCATCAACAAGCTGGACCGCACAGGGGCCGACCCTTTGGGGGTGGTCCGCCAGCTCCGCGAGCGCTTGCGGTGCGATGCGGTGCTGATGCAGCTTCCCATCGGGCTGGAGTCGCGGTTCGAGGGGGTGATCGACCTGGTCCGCCGGCAAGCGCTGTACTTCGAGGGGTCGTATGGTGAGGTGGTGCGCACGGCACCCATTCCGGCCGCCCTTGCCGCCGAGGCCGACCGGGCCCGCCACCACCTGCTCGAAGCGCTGTCGATGTACAGCGACGATATCCTGGAACTGCTGCTGGCCGAGCGCGACGTGCCCGAGGACCTGATCCGCCGGGTGGTCCGCCTGGCCGTGGTCAACGAGCAGTTGACGCCGGTGTTTTTGGGCTCGGCGTACCGCAACAAGGGCGTGCAACCCTTGCTGGATGCGGTGGTCGATTACCTCCCCTCGCCGTGCGACGTGGAGGTCAAGGCCCTCGTCCCCGGCGAGCCGCCGCGGGAGATGCACCTGCGGGCCGATGCGTCCAAGCCCGCGGTGGCCATGGCGTTCAAGATTGTCGAAGATGCGTCCGGCACGCTGGCGTTCTTGCGCGTGTACCAGGGGCGCTTCACCAAGGGGGCCATGCTGTATAACCAGCGGACCGGCCGCCGCGAACGCTTCAGCCGCATCGTCCGCATGCACGCCGACCAGCGCGAAGATGTGGAGGCTGCCGAGGCGGGCGACATCGTGGCCGTGCTGGGCCTCGATTGCGCCAGCGGCGATACCTATGCCTCGCAATACCCTTATTGCAGCCTGGAAAAAATGTTCGTGCCCGAGCCGGTGATCCGGGTGGCCATCGAGCCGGCCGACCGGCAGGGAGCCGACCGGCTGGCCCGGGCCCTCCAGCGCTTCCGCCGCGAAGACCCCACGCTCCACGTTACCACGGACGAAGAGAGCGGCGATACGCTTCTGGCCGGCATGGGCCAGTTGCACCTGGAAGTGTACGTGGAACGGATTCGCCGCGAATACGGGGTCGAGCTGCGCGTCGGTCCGCCGCGGGTCAATTACCGCGAGGCGCCCACACACCCGGCCACGTTCAACACCCGGCACCGCAAGCAGACCGGCGGGGCGGGTCAGTTCGCCCATATCATCGGGCGGTTGGAGCCGCTGCCCGAAGACTCGCCGGAACCTTTCGTCTTCGAGTCGTGCGTGGCCGGCGGCCGCATTCCCCGCGAGTTCATCCCCGCGGTGGAAAAGGGTTTCCGCCAGGCCATCGTCAAAGGGCCCCTGGCGGGCTATCCGGTCGTCGGGCTGAAGGTGATTCTGGAGGACGGCTCGTACCACGAGGTCGATAGCTCGGACCTGGCGTTCCAGATCTGCGCCCAGACCGCGATGCGCGAGGCCTTCCCCAAGACCCGCCCGGTGCTTTTGGAGCCGGTCATGAAGATCGAGATCGAATGCCCGGGGCAGTTTCAAGGGCCGGTGGTCGGCGACCTCACGGCCCGGCGGGGCATGGTGCTCGCCACCGAGACCACAGGCGCGCAGGCGCGCATCGAAGGCGAAGTACCGCTGGCCGAGACCTTCGAATACTCCACCGACTTGCGGAGCTTGACGCAGGGCCAGGGGACCTTCACCATGGAGTTTGCGCGCTACAAGCGCTTGCCGCCCAGCATCGAGCGCGAGGTCATCGCCGAGCGGAAGAAGGCGGCCCTGGCCGCCGTGTGATGCCCGCGCCCGAGGCGGGCCCAAGAGCCGGGCCCAAGAGCCGGGCCCGTAAGGGCCCGGTGAACCCCGCGGGGCACAATCAAGGTCCACATCAAGGTCCGCATTTCCCGGCCCAGTTTCGGGCCTGTAACGGCCCGGTGAACCGCGCCACGGCAACCCGGCCCTGCGCCACGCCACTGGCCCACTTCCTTCCCGTATAGAGCCCTCATGTCCCAAGACGATTCCTCGCACGCCCAACAGAAAACCGGATCGCGCCTGCTGGGACGCACGGTATTGGGCATCGTGCTGGGCACGTTTTTTTCGGACTTCGGCCACGAGATGGCCACCGCCGTGTTGCCCCTGTATCTACTCAGCATCGGGCTGGGCCCCGGGGCGCTGGGCCTGATGGAAGGGGTAGCCGATTTCGCGGTCAGCCTCTCCAAATTGGCCGGCGGCGTGCTCGGGCATTACGCCCGCCGCAAGCAGCCCTGGGTGGTATCGGGTTACGTCATTACCGCGGTAGCCACCAGTGCCATGGGGCTGGTCAAAAGCGTGGCCGCGCTGGCCGCGCTGCGCACCACCGCCTGGATCGGCCGCGGATACCGCAGTCCGCTGCGCGACTACCTTCTGGCCGACGCGGTCGAGCCCACCCACTATGGCCGGGTCTATGGCCTGGAGCGGGCCGGCGACATGCTCGGCGCGGTAGCCGGGCCCCTGGCCGCCACCTTGCTGGTCTGGCTGGGCCTGAAGTACCACTCGATCATCCTTTTGGCCTTGGCACCGGGATTGCTGGCGGCCGCGTCGATGGCCTTCATCGTCCGCGAGCGGTTGGGCGACCCCTCGGCCGACGATCCGGCCACTCCGGGCGTGCGGCCCCGGTTCCCCCGGGCCTTCTGGATGTTCTTGGTGGGCGTGGGACTCTTCGGACTCGGCGATTTCAGCCGCACGCTGGTGATCTATCTGGCGGCCCGGGCCCTGGATGGCGGCACCGATTCGCTCCCCAGTTCCGGAATCCTTTCCGTCGCCGTGCTGTTGTACGCCCTGCATAATCTGACCAGTGCGGCAGCGGCGTTTCCCATCGGGCAGGTGGGCGACCGCCGGCCCAAACTGGCCGTGCTGGTGCTCGGCTACGCGGTGGGCGTGGGAACGAATCTGCTGCTGGCCGCAGCCAGCGGCTCGCTGGCCTGGCTGGGGGCAGCCATCGTGCTGTCGGGAATCTACATCGCCGCCGAGGAAACCCTGGAGAAAGCCGCAGCCGCCGAGTTCCTCCCCCGCGAGCTGAAAAGCCTGGGATTCGGCATCCTTGCCTGTGTCAACGCCATAGGCGACATGGTTTCGAGCCTGGTGGTGGGCACCCTGCTCGAAGCCGGGCACCCCGCGCTGGCCTTCGGCCTGGCCGCAGGCGTCGGCGCTGTGGGCACGCTCTGGCTGGCAGGGCTGGTGCTGGCCACGCGCCTCCGCTCAGAATAACCCCACAATACACCCCCGCCGGGCCCCAGGCGCGTCGCCTTCACGGCGGTGCGATGCCCGATGCCACCGGGCTGGCATCCGGACGCGCGCTGCCCTCGGCACAGGAGCAGGCCCCCGGCAAGCCGGATGCGCCCGAACACGTCTCGGCAGGGATCGTGGCCAGAATGTGCTGCAACCGCTGGGCGTCGGCCTGGATACACGCATCATCGGCCAGAGAACTCTCGACCCACGCCAACGCGTTTCGCACCGCCGGAGAACCCGTCTGCCCCGCCAGGCGGTAATACACCCACCGGCCGCTCTTGCGACCTTCGACCAGCCCGGCTTGGCGAAGAATGGACATGTGCTTGGAAGTGGTCGAAGGCGCCAGGTCGACCAGCGCAACCAGTTGGCAAAGACAAAGTTCCCGGCCACGCAAAGCCAAAAGCATGCGCAGCCGCTTTTCGTCCGCCAAGGCCTTGGTGATCGCCAGGATATCGCGCATGGTTCGTGGCACCGCTGCCGAAAGCCCCGCACGCCCCGCTTCCGCCTGCCTGCGTGGTTTTTACCCTGCCAAAAGACGAACGTCAAGGGGAGCTGGCCCCCCAATGCAAGGGGGCCCGGCGGCGGGCGCTCAGTCGCCATCTGGGAACGAGCCGGCAGCTTCACACTGCCGGGAACCCCCTGCACAAAGCCCGCGGCCCCTACAACTGGCGGCATAAAGCCGGCGGCCCGTCCGTGACCGGCCGGTTCCGTCATCCCGTGATATGCAGCAAGGCGGCGCGTCGCTTTTTGGAGCGGTTGTAGGCCGCCACGGCCTGCGGGGTGGGCAAGGCACACAGCGTGATGCCCCGCCGGCGGAGGAACTGTTGGGCCTCGTCGGTCAACTGGAGGCTCTCCGAGGCGCCGGTCCCCAGAAAGAACACCTCGGGCCCACCGGTGCAAAGGTCTTCCAGTTCCTCGGCGCTGACCCGCGACGCACTATCCGTGGTGCTCGTGAATCGCTTCTTTCGCTTTTGCACGAGGGCATCGGCGGTGATGACGACGTCGCCGCGGTGGGCTTTTCCGCGGGCGGTCAAACAGCCGTCCTTGCGCAGGGCGAGTTTAGGATACCCGGGCGCATAATCGTATTTTTTCTCGAAGGGGCTGCGCCCAATGGCCATGCGGGCCAGGGCCACGGCCCCCAAGACCACGGCATCATCCCCGAGGGCGGAGAGGAGGACGTGGCCGCCGGGCCGAGCCCCGGGTAATTGGTCGCCGGCGACGGCTTGTTCGACGATGGGCATGATGAAGCCGCTACAGGCCTCGACCAGCCCGCCGCCCAGTACGATCCGCTCCGGGTCCAGGAGGTGGCGGATGGTGAGGCAGGCCTGGCCGAGGATTTCCGCAGCCCGGCGGACCACCTCGCAGGTCAGGGGGTCCTGGGCATCGAGGGCCTGGCGGATGGCGCGGGAGCGGATGATCTGGAGGTCGCCCTCGAGCAAGTCCGTCAGCAAGGTGGAGCGGCCGGCAGCCACAGCGGCGCGAATCTGGTTTTCGATGGCGGAGCGGCTGGCCAGGGTTTCTAGGCAGCCGGTATTGCCGCATCCGCAGCGGAGCCCGCCGTGGGGTTGCATGACGATGTGCCCGATTTCGGCGGCGGCCTCGCGGGCGCCGCGCCACAGCTTGCCTTTGCGGACGAACCCGCCGCCAATACCCGTGCCCACGAACATGCCGAAGGCGCTGCGCGCCCGGCGGGCCGCCCCCAACCAGGCTTCGCCCAGCGTCCCCAAATTGCAATCGTTCCCCAGCGCCACCGGCACCTTATATCGGCCTGCCAGCCAGGGGACGATCTCCACCCCGGAAAGGTTCATGTTGGGGGTGACGACGACATGCCCCTTCTTGGGATCGACCACGCCGGGCACCGCGATGCCGATGGCCCGGAGGCGCTGCGGGCGCAGCCGTTCGTGGGCCAGGAGGCGGTCGATCAAGGTGGCGACCGCGGCCAGCACGTCGTCGGGCGGCCCGTTGCGCGGCGTGGCGGTGCGGAGCCGGGCGGCGATGGTGCCCGTTTCGTCGGCCAGGGCAGCCAAAATCTTCGTCCCGCCGATATCGATTCCCAAGTACCAGCGTGGCTTCCGTTTACCCATGGGTTAGCACTCGCGGGGTGAGCGCCGCGGCTTGGGCCCGTGCTCTCCGAACCCGTACCCGTTCGGTTGCGGACGCGGCTTCAACGATGGCATTTACTCCAGGCGCTCCCACATTTTATTTATTCCAGTCGCTCCAAAAACCAGCCACGCCGCTTGAGCACCGGCGTGATGAAACCCGGTGCCGGTTCGCCGGTGATGCAGTGGATGGCCCAGCCGCAGGCGTACTGCGTGGCTTCTCCCACTTTGGGCCCGCCGGAGAACTTTCGCAAGACGGGCAGGGCATCGCGGGCCTTCATGCGTCCCAAAGCGATGGCCGACATGGCACGCACTTCGACTGCCTCGGGCAGGATGCCCATCACATCGGCCACCCGCTCGGCAAGCTGGCGGGTCAGCTCGGGTTCCGGCCGGCCGGCCCGGATGTATCCCAAGGCCCAAATGGCCGCCCCCCGCACGCTGGGATCCAGCACCATGTTTTTCGGTACATACTGGCGGAGCAACGGTTCGGCCTCGGCCAGGCGGAGCAGGCCCAGGGCTTCGGCCAGGTGGCAGAACTGGCGGTCTTGCTCGCGCGTGGAGCGGTTGGCCATCTGGAGGTCCCGGAGCCGCTCGGCATGAGCGACCATCGCCTTGGCGGTGGCGGGCACAGCCAGCCGGCGGAGTCCCCAAGCGGCGGCGATGAACACCTCGGGCCGATCGAAATCGAGCAATTCGGTCAACCGGCCGCCGATGTCTTTCTGTTCCAGAGCCACGAGGATCATGATGGCCTGTTCCAAGGCCCGCCACGAGCGTCCGCCCAGTTGCCGGCGCGCCGCATCCAAGACGGGTTGGCGCAATTGGGGCAGGCCGGCCATATCCAACAGCGATTCCCGCACGTGGGCACGGATGCCCGGGTGGGGGTCGTCCAGGACCGCGCCGAGTTGTGCGACGGCCTGGGGGGTCCGCTCGGCCACCCAGGCTTGGGCGGTCAGTTGGCGCACCCGGGCATCGGGACTGGCCAGCAGTTTATCGGACAGGCGCAAGATGCGGGCGAAGTCGGCCTCCAACAGGCGCTGGAGCGCCAGGGCAGCCACGGCCGGCTCGGAGTCCTGCGCCAGTTCTTCCAACAGGGCAAGGGCCGACGGGGCGCTGTGCCGGCGCAACAGTGCCGCGGCGACCAGGCGGTCGGTCAGGCCGTTGGGCGAGCGGTCGGGGGCCAGTTGGCGGGCATCGCCCTCTTGGCCGGCGCTGGTCAGGCGTCCCACGGCCCGGGCCGCCGCCATCCGTATCGCTCCATCCCGCGTCCGGTCCATAGCCAGCGCTTTGAGCCGCGGCACCGCCTCCTCGTCGCCGACGGTAGCCAGGCCGTCGATCGCCAGAAACACCAGCGTGCGCGGGGTAGAGGGGTCCTCCAGCCGGGTGCGCCAGACGGCCCGCACCGGGCGATAGTCCCATTGGGCCAGCGCCGGCTCGATGACTTGGGCCAGTTCGGTGCCGCGCTGGGCGTGCGCCCAAAGCGCTTCTGCGGCGTGGCGGCAGTCCAGCGCGATCAAGGCCCGGGCCACCGCGGCCACCACCAGCGGATGCTGCCCCGGGGCGGCCAGGGCCTCGACCAGCGCGGGTTCGGCCTGCTTGGCCTGGGACAAGCCCTGCTTGTAGGCTTCGACCAGCGTATCGGCCGCCTCGCGCCGCAGGTCCACTTCCGAGGCCTTAAGCGCCTCGATCCACAGCGGCAGCGAGTTGGGGCTGACCGACAGGATCGGCCGGGGCGGGTCGATCTCCGGGTCCTTGAACCGGGCGTATTCGATTTCGATCCCCCGCGCAGGTGCCGCAACTACCACCGCCAGCATCGCAAGGAAGGCTTTTAGGCCCCGGAAGGGAGCCGGCCGCAGCAACCGCCGATTCAGGGTCCGTTCCATACGCAAGCCTATTGTGGCCGGACGAGCCGGCGGGTTTGGAGGACCAAGACGGCCAGGGCCAGTCCGGACCCGGCAGCCAGATACCACCAGTTGGCCGGTAGCAGGTGATACGCGGTGAATCCGCGCGTGCCCAGCAGGTTCAAGGCGGCGGCCAAGGGGTTCAGCCGCAGCGCGGCCTCGACCACCGCATGGCCGAAGGGCGCATCGCGGCCCAACCACACCAGCATCGTGCCGGCCCAGAGGGCGATCAAAAGCACGTAGGCGGCGGTGGTCGCCACGGCGGTGCGGCGGAAGAAGCTGCCGACCGCGGCGCTGGCCAGCAG
The DNA here is from genome assembly GCA_037442445.1 of Planctomycetaceae bacterium. Classification (GTDB taxonomy): domain Bacteria; phylum Planctomycetota; class Planctomycetia; order Pirellulales; family Thermoguttaceae; genus JANLFZ01. Next base: position 2,279 of record JBBIQF010000182.1, on the reverse strand, counting down.
GGCGAATAGCGCGCTTAGTAGCAATGTGCCCAATACCCGCCATACTTGCGGCCAAAGCAGAGGCTCGACCGCGATCATCACCGCGTAGCCGGGCGCCGTGGCTGCCAGCAATAGCACCACCGGCCAGAGCACACTGAGCAGCTTGCCCCGCAAAATGCTTCCAGCCGAAAGAGGGGTCATTTGGATCAGCGTCCAGCCGCCGCTTTCACGCTCCAGGCTGATGAGCGTTGCGGCCAGGGCCGGCGTGACCACGCCGATCAAGGCCCCTTGCAGCAGCACCATCAGGCCGCCGACGGTCTCCGGCCCCCAGTCCAGCGTGCCTAATGTCGCGGCGTAAGTCAGGGCCAGCGACAGCACCGCGCAGCCGGCGGCCAGGCGGACCATCCAGTGCGACCGGCCGAAACGGCGCGAGCGAAACTCCTTGACCAGCACCGGATTCCAGAAGCGGCCCACCAGGGGCTTGCGGCGCTGGGGATCGACCAGAAACAGGATGCGGCGGAGCCATTGCTGGGCGCGGGAGCGGTCTTCGGTCATCACACCCGGCGGGCGGGGCCGGTCGAATAGCGCGCTATTGAGCCGCACCACCACCCCCAGGGCCAATAGGCCGGCCATGCCAAGACCGATCGCCAGGTACCGCCCCGCCACCCCGGAGGACCGGACCAGGCCGTGGGCGGCCACGTCGCCGTGGCCTAGCGCTTCCATCAAAGCGGCCGCAGGCGACACGCAGCGGAGCCATTCCGCCGCATGGGCCCAGGCCCCGGTGCGGCCTTGAAGAAACAGGTGCGGGCCCAGGCTCACCACCACGATCAACAGCAGCACGCCGTAGGTGATGCGCAACGCCGATTCGGACGTGCTGGCCCGGGCGCTGACGAAAAGGCCTAGCGTAGCCGCCTGGAGTATGGCCACGCTCACCAGCCCGTACACCCGCACCACTTCGGCGCCCAGCGCCAGGCCGCCCATGGCGTAGCAGGCCGCCGCGGCTGGCAGGCTCATCGCCAAAAGTATCGCGGCCAAGCCCAACACCCCCACGAGCTTGCCGAGGTAGATCGACCACGGGCGCAAGGGGGAGTGGATCAAAAGGGCCAGCGTGCCGGTGTTTTTCTCCCGCACGATGGAGACCGCGGCGAAGGCCGGCACCACCACCAGCGCCACCCCCATCACCCCGTACGCGAAGAGGCTGAACACCTGGCGGGCCAGGGTGCCGGAAATCCCCACCTGGGCATCGGCGGGCCAGCGCAGCAGCACCAGCAGGCCGAAAACGCCCGCAGCGGCCCATTGCAGCCACAAGGCCTTGCGGTTGCGGAGCACCCCGACCAGTTCCCGCCGCACAATGGGATGATTCATGCGGTAGCTCCTGGCGGGGTCAGGGGGAGTGGGGCGGCCGCCGAAAACGCCGGGGCATCCGCCGGGCTCGCCAGGCCGTTGCGCGTTACCGACAGGAACGCCTCCTCCAGGTCGCAGGCCACCTCGCGGAACTGGGCGACCTGCACCCCGGCATGGACCAGGCCGGCCAGCACCTCGCTCAGCCGCGAGTCCTCCAACCGCGTGCGGAACCGAAGCAGCGCTTCGGCGGGCAAGGGGGCTAGGTCGGTGGCATCGGGCACCAGGCGCTGCACCACGTCCATCGCCAGGGGGACGCTCTCGGGCGATGCCGCTTGGACCTCGATGGTCCGCGCATGGCGCACGTGATGCATGATCTCCTCCAGCGTGCCGAAGGCGCACAGCCGGCCGGCCGAGAGGATGGCGATGCGGTCGCAGATGCGCGACAGTTCGGGCAGTACGTGGCTGGTGACCAGCAGGGTCTTGCCGGCCCGGGCCAGGCGGACCAGGATGGCCCGCATTTCGATGCGGGCTTCGGGATCCAGGCCGTTGGCCGGTTCGTCGAGGATCAACACCTCGGGATCGTGCAGCAAGGTGCGTGCCAGCCCCACCCGTTGCTGCATGCCGTGGCTGAGGCTTTCGACATAGCGGTCTTGCATCCAGGCGGCGCCGACCAGGTCGAGGACTTCGCCGATGCGTGCCGCGCGCGTGCGCCGGGGGATGCCGAACGCCGCCCCGAAAAAGTCCAGGTACTCGCGGACCCGCATGTTGTCGTAGGCGCCGAACTTGTCGGGCAGATACCCGACGAGGCGCTTGATCTTGCGGACATCGCGCACGCAGGCGGCGCCGGCGATCGAGGCCGAACCGCTCGTGGGCCGCACCAGCCCCACAAGGATGTTGATCGTCGTCGTCTTGCCCGCCCCGTTGGGCCCGATGAGGCCCAGGATCTGGCCCCGCTC
>JBBIQF010000181.1:0-11934 GCA_037442445.1 Planctomycetaceae bacterium | reverse complement strand
AGCGCCTTGTTCCACTGCTTGCAATCTAGCGTTCGGCCAGCATACATGTCAACCGAAACCTCCGCCCCGCGCAGAGTTTTTGCGTGGGATTGCCGCGCCCGTCTATTGTAATCCAGGGCGGCCCCGGACAACACCCACCGCCATCGAGAAAAACCGCGTGTGGCTGCCCGGCCCATACCCCCCTTCCGCATGGGGGGTTCTCGAGACGAGGCAACTCTGCCGGCGCCGAGGTCCTCCATCGGCCGGGGCCGCCGCGTTCGGCGACTCGACGGTTTGCGGGTCGATGGGTATGGTGAAACGTATGAAGTACACCGACCTTGTCGTGCTATTGCCCTGCCAGAGCCTGGAATCGCTGTCGCTGGAGCGCGATCCGCCCGAGGCCGAGGCGCTGCTGTCGGCATGGTCGGTTCTGTACCATCCGGTGCTGGTCGCCGATGCCAGATCTGCGCCGCGTTGGCTGCCGGCGGAGTCGCCCCCCGAAGAACCTTCCGAAGGGCTGTACGCCGTGCCCTCGGTCTCGGAAGCCCTCTTGCCGGAAGGCTGGCTAGCCCGGGCCGAGGCGGCAGGTGCGAGGGTGCTGCGTGGCCATCGCGACCGGCGGAGCCTTTTGGCCGCCGCTTTGGAGGGCCTGCCCGAAGCCCCCCAGGTCGATCCGGCCTTGGCCGCTGAGTTCCTCGCCCTGGGTTACTGCCACTTGCAGGTAGAACTCCTCACCCGCCAGCTCCGCTACATGAGCAATTTGGACGAGGTGCGGTTTAGGGAATCGCTGGTGGCGGCGGCGGAAGTGGCGATTGCGGGCGACCAACAGGGGGCCCGTGAGCACCTTCGGGGGGCGATGGACCGCCTGGTCGAGGCCCGCGAGTACTTCTATCCCGTAGAGACCTATTTGCTTGACCTGACCCTCGTGGCCGAGACCACGCTGGGGCCCTCGCTGCGGCATGAGCTTTCTTCTGCAACACCCGTCGGAATAATGATTTGCGGCGAATTGCTCCGCCGCATGTCCCAGGCCGAACCGCTATCGCTGGCCGCCTTGAAGCTGGCCCTAGAGGATGGGCGAGCCTGCATCATTGGTGGGGAATACCGCGAGCTGGAACTTCCCCTTTTGGGCCCCGAGGAAATCCTTTACCAACTTCGCAAGGGACTGGCCGAGTATCGCGAACTGCTCGGCAGCCGGCCCACGCTATTTGGGCGGCGGCGGTTCGGCCTGACGCCCATTCTGCCGCAGATTCTCCGCAAGCTGGGGTTCGAGGGGGTGTTGCATTTCACGCTGGATGAGGGGCGTTTTCCGGCCGAGGGCCAAAGCAAAATCCGGTGGGAAGGAGTGGACGGCACCGAGATCGAGGCCCTGGCGCGGGTGCCCGTCGATGCCGCTTCGCCGGACGTTTTCCTGCGACTGGCGCAGCGCCTGGGCAACTCGATGGACCTGGACCACGCGGCCACGGCCGTGTTCGCCCACTGGCCCGCCCAGACCTGCCCCTGGTACGCCGACCTGCGGCGCATGGCCGGCTACGGCTCGGCCTTGGGGAAGATGACCACGCTGGCCACGTATTTCGAAAACACGCAATACGCGGGCCGAAGCACCAAGTACTCGGCCGACAAGTACCGCTCGCCCTATTTGCAACAGGATGTCGAAGCGGGGCGGAGCGACCCGATCGGGCGATGGGTCGAGCACCACCGGCGCATGGCGGCCATCCAGGGGTTGGCCGGCCTGCGATTGCTGGCGGCGGCGGTGCGGCCGGTCCGCCCAACCCTCCTCCCTGAAGCCCAAGTGCCCGCCGAAGCCACGGTGCGTACCGAAGCCCCCGTGGGCACCGAGCCGGCAGTGCCCGCAAGAGCCGAGGCCGCCGCCCAGCCCGCGTCGCCGGCCAGCGCCGGCCTGCGGGGCGAGCCAAGCCCTGCCCTCGATTCGCCCGATCTGCGTCAATCGCACCCACAGGTCGGAGAACTCGAACCAGCGATCGAGCCCGGCGCAAATCCGGCGGAGGCGGCCGGCGAGTCGGCACCGGGGGCTGTAACCCCGGCTTCCGTATGGCAGCAGTCCCTGGGTTTATTGGATGAGCCGTCGCTGGAACGGCCGGAGGCCATCGCAGAACAATCCGAGCACGCCATCTCTACCCTGGCCCGGGCGATCGCTTCTGGGTCCGACGGCCAAGCCGCCGGCTGCCTGGTGGTCAACCCGTGGAGCTTTGCGCGGCGGGTATGGGTGGATGTCTCCGGCTGGCCGCAGCCGCCCGACGTGGCCCCCCCGGTCCGCCTGGTCTGCCGGGGAGAGGGTTTCCAGCGGGCGCTGGTGGACGTTCCGGCCATGGGATATGCGTGGATCGGGCCTGGTACCGGGCAAGAGCCGCAGGACGACCGCAAGCCGGCCCGGCCCCTGGCCGAAGCCAACCAGCTCCACAACGAGTTCTTCCAAGTGGTGGTCCATCCCCAAACCGGCGCGATCCAATCGATCACCAACTATGCGGTCCGCGGCAACCGGCTGGGGCACCGGCTGGCTTACCGCTTCGGGCGCCAGGCCGACGTCGAGCCCGGTTCGGAAGAGGAGTATTCCATTACAGCGGCCGACGAGATCGTGGCCGAGAACCCCGACGAAGCGACCGGCCGGATTATCATCCGGGGCCGCCTGCTGGGCCGCCAGGGCGAGCGCTTGGCCGGTTTCGTCGAGACGCTCGAAGCGCGGCGGGGCAGCCGGGTCCTTCGCGTGTCGATCGACCTGGACGTGGCCCACCTGCCCTCGGGCGCGCCCTGGCAATCCTATTACGCCGCCCGCTTTGCCTGGAGCGACGAGACGGCCAACACGTACCGGGGCGTCGGGCTCACCAGCCAGCCCACGGACGGGCCGATGATCGAGGCCCCCCACTACTTCGATATCCGTGCCCCGCGGACCCGGTTGACGCTGTTGACCGGCGGGCTTCCCTATCATCGCCGCTATGGGGTGCGGAAGCTGGACACCCTGCTGGTGGTGGCGGGCGAACAGGCGCGGTCGTTTTGCTTCGGCATTGGCGTGGACCTCACGCATCCGGTGCCGGCGGCCTTGGAGTTTCTGGCACCGGAACTGCCGCGACGGGACGGCGTCCTGCGCCCGGCATCGCCGCTGGCCTGGCTGTTCCATCTCGATGCCCGCAACGTGGTGGCCACCCACTGGGAGCCGCTGGAGCGCGGGGGCCAGATGGCCGGCTACCGGCTGCGCTTGTTGGAGACCGAGGGGCGCGAGGCGCTCGTGGGGATTCGTTCGTATCGGCCGGTGGCCCGGGCGCAGCGGGTGACTTTTCTGGGCGAAGACGCCGTGGAGCTACCCGTGGCCGACGACCGCGTGGAGTGCGAAATCCACCCCTACCAGTGGCTTCAGGTCGAAGTGGAGTTCGCCGGATGATTATCACCATTGATGGCCCGGCAGGGGCGGGCAAGAGCACGGTCGCCCGCGCGCTGGCCCGCCGCCTGGGGTTTCGGTATCTGGATACGGGGGCGATGTACCGGGCCGTGGCCCTGGCCGGCCTGCAACGCGGCATCGATTGGAACGACACCCAGGCCCTGGCCGAGCTAGCACGCCAGGTGCGTATCGAATGGGACGGCCAGCGCCTTCTCTTGGACGGCCAGGACGTGACCGATGCCGTGCGCTCTTCCGAGGTGACCCGAGTAACCCGCTACGCCGCCGACAATCCCCAAGTGCGAGCCCACCTGGCCGAGCTTCAGCGGGCCTTGGCCAACGGCCTGGACGTGGTCACCGAAGGCCGCGACCAAGGCACCGTGGTCTTCCCCGATGCCGCCTGCAAGTTCTTTCTGACCGCCAGCGCCGAGGAGCGGGCCCGCCGCCGCGCCGCCGATTTGGCCGCCCAGGGCGAACCCGTGGACCTCCAGCGCGTGCGCCAAGCCATCGACCAGCGGGACCGCGAGGATGCCACCCGGCCGGTCGGCCCTTTGCTCCGGGCGCCGGACGCCATCGAAGTCACCACCGATGGCCGGTCCGTCGAAGAGGTCGTCGAACATTTGGCCGCCCTTGTCGAAGCCCGGCGCAGGTCGGCCGGCGGCTTTAGCCACGAGCCGGGGGCGTAAGCCCCCGGTGGGACCGCCGACTGCTTCAGCCCTGAGCCGGGGGCGTCAGCCCCCGGTGCCGCCGGCCATTGGCCCCTGCGGTTTACACCAGTCCCTGCGCCACCATTGCGTCGGCCACCTTGAGGAACCCGGCGATATTGGCCCCATCGACGTAGTTGATGAAACCGTCGGCCTGCTTTCCGTGGCGGACGCAACTGGCGTGGATCGAACGCATGATCGCGCGGAGCTGGGCGTCGACGTCTTCGCGCGACCGCTTCATGCATCCGGCATTCTGGTTCATCTCCAGGCCGGATACGGCCACTCCGCCGGCATTGGCGGCCTTGCCCGGCCCGTAAAGGATGCGGGCCTGGAGGAACACCCGCACGCCACCTGGGGTGGTGGGCATATTGGCGCCCTCGGCCACGCATTTCACCCCGTTAGCCACCAGCGCCCTGGCGTCGTCTTCGTCGAGTTCGTTTTGGGTGGCGCAGGGGAAGGCCAGGTCGGCCGGAATGCCCCAGGGCTTCTTATCCGGGAAGTACTTGGCCGAGGGGAACTTCTGGGCATACTCGGCGATGCGGCCGCGGCGATTCTCCTTGAGGTCGATGACCCAGGCGAGCTTTTCTTCGTCGATGCCGGCCGGGTCGTAGATCGTGCCGTTGGAGTCGGACAGCGTGATGGGCTTCGCCCCGAGCTGGAGCAACTTTTCCACGGTGAACTGGGCCACGTTGCCCGACCCGGAGACCAGGGCCGTCTTCCCCTGGAGCCCTTCGCCCCGCGTGGCCAACATCTCCTGGGCGAAATAGACCAGGCCGTATCCGGTAGCCTCGCGGCGCATCAACGAGCCGCCATATTCCACGCCCTTGCCGGTCAGCACCCCATGGAAGCGGTTGGTGAGCTTCTTGTACTGCCCGAACAAGTAGCCGATCTCGCGTGCCCCCACGCCGATGTCGCCGGCCGGGACATCGGTTTCCGGCCCGATGTGCCGGTACATCTCGCTCATGAAGGCCTGGCAGAACCGCATCACCTCCTGGTCGCTTTTGCCCTTGGGATCGAAGTCGCTCCCTCCTTTGGCGCCGCCCATGGGGAGGGTCGTGAGGCTGTTCTTGAACACCTGCTCGAAGGCCAGGAACTTGAGGATTCCCAGATTGACCGTGGGGTGGAATCGCAAGCCCCCCTTGTACGGCCCGATGGCGCTGTTCATCTGCACCCGGTACCCGCGGTTGATGTGGATCTCGCCCCGGTCGCCGCTCCACACCACGCGGAACATGACGACCCGCTCGGGCTCCACCATTCGCTCCAGGATTTTCGCCTTGCGGTAGATGGGATGGGCCTGGACCACGGGCAGGACCGATTCGACCACCTCCAGCCGGACGGCGGGCCGGGGAGGCTGGACACCGGGCAGGGTGCCGGCGCTGACGCGGATCGACAATCGCCCCCCGCGCGGCATGGCATCCAGGGCGTTGACCAAGAGATTGACCAGCACCTCGCCCAACTGGCGGGCGTCGCCCTGGACAGGCGGCAGCTCCGGGGCGATATGGGTGTCGATTTCGACTTCTTGCTGATTCGCCCGGGGTTGGACCACCACCAGGGCATCGTCCACGAGCCTGGGGAAATGGACCTCGCCCAGGCAGGGCTCCTGCGGCCGGGCGAAACTGAGGAAATGCTGCACCGTGCTCTCCATGCGGCGGACCTACTGCATGGCCACCGCGAAATCCTCGGCCTGGTCCGGCTCCAAAGCGAGGTCTTCGCGGATCGACTCCAGGAACAATTTGAGCGACGTCAGAGGGGTGCGGATTTCGTGGGCCACGCCAGCGGCCAGGCGTCCCAGGGCCGCCAGGTGCTCCGAGCGGGCCGCCGCCGCAAGCGTCTGCCGCAGCTTCTCTTCCGATTTGCGCAACTCTTCCTCGGTCAGGCCGATCCTTTCTTCCAGCCGGGCCTGCCGATCCCAGAGCTGCCGGGCCATGGCCCGAAAGGCCGACTCCAAAGCGCCGATCTCGTCGCTCCGCGGGCGGGGCGAGTTGGCCAGGGCTTGGGCGAAATCGCCCCGCGCCACCGCCTGCGCCGCCTCGCTCAATGCCCGAATGGGCGAGGCCACCCCGGACGACCACACCCACGACAGCCCGATCGCCGCCACCATCGTGGCCGCCACCGCCGCAAAGATATTGTGCGCCAGCCGATGCGACCCGGCAAACGCTTCATCGCAGTCCTGCTCCACGACCACGTACCAGGGCGTCTCGCCCACCGGCCGAAAAGCCCCCAACACCGCGATTCCCCGGTAATCGGTGTACGTGGGCCCTACCCGCTCCTCGAACAAACTGGCGAAACTCTCCGATTGGGCGATGGTATCGCGCAGCACCCGTTCCGGTTGCCGGTGGGCCAGAAACGTCCCCTCGCCGTCCACCAGGTAGCATTCGCCGCTCTCGCCCAGGGAAACATTGAGCACCTCGCCCACGATGGCCTGGGTATCGACCGTCGCGCAGATCACCCCGATCGGCTGGCCATTGGCATCCCGGATGACTTCGGCGATGGAAAACACCGCCTGGCCCCCCGGCTCTGCCCGATGCACTCGCGAAACGAACCTGCCATGGGCCAGGGCCTCGCGGTACCAGAAATCCTGGGCGTGCGATTGCCCCGCTTGGCCGGTGCTGTCGAACACCGTCTGCCCGTGCCGATCCAGCACCAAAAACCGCTGGTACACCCGGTACTGCTCGTGGACCAGTTCCAGATAGGGGGCGATCTGCCCCGCCTCCAGGCTGCGGAGGATGGACGAGCCGGCCAGCACGGCCACGTCGGCTTTGCGCTCGGCGATCCACCGCTGGAGCAGTTGCTGTTTGTCCGCCGCCACGTTCTCCAACTGGTTCACCGCGATGCGGGCGATGACGCCTTCGGCCGTCAGCACCGAGAAGTAGCCCACGATCGCCAGGGGAATCGTGGAGACGAGCAAGAACACCACGGCCACACGGACTCGCAGGCGGCTGAAGCGCGCAAAGCGTGGCACGGTCATTCCCTTTCCGCAGGCGAAAACGACCTCGACCGGCCAATCGGGCCGCCCGACCGGTGCGCCTCGGCCGCCCCGAAAGCCTCCTGGGCACACGCCGCGAGAAGGCCGGCCCTGGCCTGGCCGTCTTGCCCCCATTGTACCCGCTCAAGCGAATTGCCGCGCGCAGCGGCCCGGTCCGCCCGGGGACGCCGCCGTAGCGCTGCCCTTGGGGCGGCCCCTGCTACGCCAGCCCGCCTAGCTTGCGGAGCACCCATTCGCCCACCAGTAGCGCCACCAAGGCCAGCATGACCGGCCAGGTGTTCCACAACGGCACGGGGGGCAGGGTTTCCAGAGGCACCTCGTGGCCTTCCGGCAAGTCGGCCAGCAAGTCGCTTGCAGTTTGGAAGGTGTAGAATCGGCCTTTGCTGCGTTCGGCGGCGCGGGCCATCTCCCGGGAATCCATCTCGATGCGCGCGAACTCCCCTGGCGGGGCCAGCACGGCAAAATCCACCGCCGGCGCGGGCGTGTCCAAACGCGGCAACACCATCGCGGCGTGATACTCGCCCGGCAGCAGTCCGGAAAGCGTCGCCTCGAAGCTGCCCCGGCTGGTCGGATTCCGCCGGAGGACGACCCGCTGGATGGCCGACTGCTTCTGCTCGACCAGCACCGTGACGCCATCATCGGCCGCCGGCGCCTGGCGCGGGTCGGCAAAGCGAACGGTCAGGCGCACGGGCTCGCCCCGGCGGTATTCCCGCCGGTCGCTGGCCAGGGTGATGCCGCCTTTCTGGTAGAGTTTCGATCGGGCCAGGTACCGCAACGTTTGAATCCAGTAGCGTGCGAAGAACACATCCCCGGTGCGAAACCGCCAGCGCCACGTTTCGTCGGTCGCATGGAACAGGACTTTGCCGGCCCCCACGTAACGCAACAGCAAAAGCGGCAGCGGCCGGCCTTCCCGCCCCAGGCGCGTGGGATGCTCGGCCAGCACGCGCACACCCGGCCGGATATCGGGAATCTCCAGAAACCAGTACAGCCCGGGCAGGTGCTGCCAGACGCCGGGCGTGTCCGCAGGGGTGGCCCCGAGCTGCATCCACGGGCTGGCCAATCCCAACTCCGTGGGCTGCATCTGGAAGCTCTCGGCGAGCTGTCCCGGCGAGGGGGCCCGAACGGCCGCCAGATCCATGGGCAACAGGCGTGCCAGGGGCGTGTCGCGATAGGCCAGCGGCATGTACTTCGGGCCGGCGATGAGGATGAGCGCCCCGCCCTTGTCGGGCTGCTGGACGAAATCCACCAGGTTCTGCATCATCGCGGAACTCAGGCCGCTGGGCCCGGCGCCGGGGGTGGCCGCCGGCCGGGCATCGCCCAGCACCACCACGTCGAATTGGAACAGTTCCTGCCGGTCCACCGGGAAACTCCGCAGCGCGGTACGGCTTTGTTCGGCATGGCCCAGGTCCGCGTCCTGCAACACGGTCTTCAAGTCGATGGAGGGGTCGCGGGCCAACATCGCTTCCAGATAGCGGAACTCGAAGGTGGGCTCGGCCGATACCAACAGTACGCGGATTTTCTCCTTGCGGACCTGGATGGTCCGCTGCTGGCGGTTGTTGTCGAGCTGGTGTTCGCCTTCCAGCGGTTCGGCCTCGACGGTGTACTGGAACTCGCCCGGCTCTGCAGGCCGGCAGGACAATCGCACGGACTGGGATTGCCGGTCGGGCCCCAGCGCGATTTCCACCTGGTCCAGGGGCTGGGGTTTTCCTTGCTGCCGCAGGACCACCCGGGCTTTTTTCCCCTCGTAGCCGGTGGCCGACACCTGCGCCTCGAAGTACCGCACGTCATCGACGAACACCACGCGGTCGACCAGGCCATCGGTGATTTTCACGTCGCGTACGGGGCGGTCGTCGCCCAGGCCCACCAGGTACAGGGGCACACCGCGGCGGCGGGCATACACGGCCGCCTCGTACAGCGACGGCCCTTCGGTAACAATGCCGTCGCTGAGGACCACCACCGCGGCCGGCGGCGTGCCCCGCAATTCGTCGATCGCCCCGCGGACCACGGAGCCCAGCGGGGTGCTCTCGGCCTGCGGCTCCAGGGATTGCAATTGCGCAACGATCGCCTCGGCAGAGCGCGTGTCGTCCAGGCGCCGCCCTCCCACAAGCTGCACGCGGAGCTTGTAATTGGCGGCCAGGGCGCGGAGCAGGGCGGCGTCATCCTCGGCCAATAGAGCACGGGCTTGATTCCACCGGCTGGCCGGCGCGAAGCCCGCGCGCTGCACCCGGTCGGCGATGGCCGCCCGCACCGGCTTGTCGTACGGGTCCACCACGCCCATGCTTTGCGAATCGTCGAGCACCAGCACCAGATACGGCAGGCCGGTCCGCTGGAGCACCAGCGTGACCTGGGCCAGCATGGCCAGCACCACCGCGAGGGTAGCCAGCCGAAGCCCGGCCAGCAGCAATCGGTAGCCGATACGGCCCCGCCGCGATCGGCCCAGATAGCTGCGGAGCACATAGGCGGCGGCCAATACCACGAACAAGACCGTCAGCCATGGGGGCCAGTCCCAAGAGAAGCTAAGCCCCCAGGCGGCCGACTCCCCGCTGCCAGGCTCCACCCCGACCAGGCGCTGGAGCCAGTTGGAAAAAAGGTGCGGCATGCTACCCGGGATCGCGTGTTTTCGGAGCGCGGCCGTCCCGGCCGCATGGGCAGGGTGCATCCTTTGGACGCACGCGCATCACGATTCTCCATTGTACCGCGTGGGTGCCGTAGGGTGCGTCCTCCGGACGCACGCGCATCGCGGCTTGCCATTGGATCGCGTGGGTGCAGAGCACCCACCCTACGGAATCTCATTCCGCCCGCTGCGGCGAATCAAATGCCCGCGGCACCGCCGGCAAGCCCTTCGTCAATTCCAACGGCGTCCTCCGGCCCGCCTGCCGGTAGTCAAACGGCTTGAAACCAAGCCCTAGCGCCGGCGAGCCCGCCTTCAACCGAAAATCCCCCTTCTCCGGCGCCTCGAACAGCGGGTCGGCCACCACCGAATGCTCGTCCTGCTTCCGCTCTTTCTGCCATTGGGCCAGCGTCAAGTTCCCGGGAAACACCACCGGCTGCCCCGCCGCATTCCAGTAACAGTTCCAGTCCAGCTTGAAGTTGTCGTCCTTCCAGTTGCTCCCCAACAACGCCCCCTTGGTGTAGTACACGATGTTCCGCTCGAACCAAAACGACAAATGCGCCTCGGTCCGCGTGCGCTGGAGCTGCTGCTGGGTGTTGAAGGCGAAGATGTTGTTCTGGATGCGATTCTCCCGGCCGTAGTGCTGGTGGAACCCGCCGGTGCGGGTGCGGTACACCAGGTTGTTCTCCATGACGATGTGCGACGAGCCTTCGTCGGTGTACAGCCCCCAGCCGCCGTAGTCGAACGACTGCACGTCGTGGATGTGGTTGTCGTGCACAGTGGTGCCGGGCGAGACCCCCAGGGTGTACACGCCCCCCATGTCGGAGAGCACCCCCTGGCCGATGGTGTGCATGTGGTTCCACCCGATCTCGTTGTGGGTGGACAAGCTGGGGGCATATCCCCACACCCATCCTACGGAGACGGCGGTGTAGTAGAGGTCGTAGATATCGTTGTGGAGGACTTTATTGTGGGGGCTATGGGCGATCCACACACCGACGGCCGCAGGATGCAGCCGGCCGGCGTGGGCGATAGTGCATTCTTCCACGGTGTGATGCGAAACGAGTTGCGGCTCGCCGGCGGCCGACCAGGCCGAAGGCCCCCATGGCCCGGGACCGGCATCGCCGATTTTCACGCCGCCGGCGCCCAGGTCCACCATCTCGCAGCGGGCCACCCGGTTGTTGCGGCAGCCGGTGCCGAAGGCCATGGCGTACCCGCCGGTGTGGCGCACGGCGCAGCGGTCGATCACCAGGTTTCGCGCGCCCACGGCGGCCAGCGCGGCACTGACATCGACCTCGGCCTGGGGGAAGGAATGGCCCGCCGGCGGCAGCACCCCGTTCGTGTGCGCCAGCGTCAATCCCCGAAGCTCGATATGCTCGACGAACTTCTTGTCGGCCGGGTTGCCGGCAAACAGCACGAGGTGCTCGATGCGCGGGGCGATGACCACCGCTTCGCCGGGTTTTTCGCCGGGCAGGGGGAGGTACGTCAGGCGGCCTGTGGGGCGGTCCAGGTACCACTGGCCCGGCTGGCTTAGGGCTTCGCGGACGTTTTCAACTAGGAACCGGTGCCCCTGGGGAAACGACCCCCACCAGTCCTGGGTGGGCGTGTGCCCGGTGAAGGTGACGATCCGCTTTTGGGTATCGATCGCGGCGATCCGCATCCGCGACATGGACCAGGAGTGGAAGGCCAGCACTTCGACGTCGCCCAGATTGGCCCAGCCGGGATCGAGCTGGCCGGCCGAAAAGCCGAAGCGGTCGGCCCCCTTGCCTGCCGCCTTGGGCGAAGGCGGCACGTTTTGGGCGATGGTGTAATAGCCCGATTTGGGCAGGCGTGGCCGGTAGCGGCGCTGGTCGTTGACGAACAACTGCGCGAAGTTCCACTGGCCATTCTTCACCGCCGGCAGCTCGAGTTCCCATTGCTGGCCGGCCTGCTTCCAGCCGCTCAGGCGCACACCGCCGCTAAGCACCGGGCGTTCGTCGCCGTAGGCCTGGTAGATCACGGGTGCGGCCGGGGTGCCCGAGTCGGCCGGCTCGAAGACCACCGGCTTGTCGAGGAAATAGGTGCCGCCGCGAAGGGCGACGACGATCGGCCGCTGCCGCTTAGGCTCGGCCGCCTTCAGCCGCTGCACCCGTTTTTGGGCCTCGGCCAGGGTGGCCAGCGGGCCATCGGTCTTTTGGGCATTGGGGTGGTCCAGCGTGCCGGACCACGCATCGTTGCCGTCGGGGGCTACGAAGAAGTCGGCCACCGGGCCGCTGGCGGCCCAAGCCAC
>JBBIQF010000180.1:8711-11998 GCA_037442445.1 Planctomycetaceae bacterium | reverse complement strand
GATGCGCTGGCTGCTCCAGGCCCCCGCGACCGACAGCGTCTGGCGATTCATCCTCAAGAACGCCTGCCAGCCCGAGTTGGCCGCCCGCCGCAAGTTCGCATTCGTCGCCGGCAATCCGCCCTGGCTGTCGTACCGCTACATCCGCCGGCGGGACTACCAGGAGCGAATTCGCCGGTTGGCCCAGCATTATGGCCTCTTGGACCGAAAGAGTAGCCATCTGCTCACCCAGATGGAACTGGCCACCCTGTTCTTCGCCTTCTGTGCCGACCGGTACCTGGCCGAGGGCGGCACCCTGTGCTTCGTCATGCCCCGCAGCGTATTGACCGGCGCCAAGCAGCACGCCGCGTTCCGGAACCGCTATATCTGGACGGCCCTGTCCATGATCGATTGCGAGCAGGGCAGCCCGCTTTTCAACGTCCCGGCCTGTGCCGTGGTCTGGAAAAAGGAGGCGCCTCCGGCCGACGCGCCCCCAGAAACCCGAGGCATCCCCACACTCTGCTTGCGAGGCTCGCTGGCCTCGAAGAATGCCGCCCTGGCCGAGGCGCAACGCCAATGGCACGCGTGGCAAAGCTCGTATGCCCCGGAGCGCGGCCAGATGACAAGCTGGTACTGGGACCGCTTTGTCCAGGGGGCCTCCCTCGCACCGCGATGCGCCTGGTTCGTCCGGCCACCGGAAGAGGCCTGGGTCGTCCCTCGCGATCGCCCGTACCTGGACACCGATCCCACCATCCAGCGCCAAGCCAAGGCGCCCTGGAAGGAACTCCGCTTCAAAGGCAGCGTCGAATCGCGTTTCCTTTTCGCGACCCTGCTTTCAGACCACATGCTCCCCTTCGGCTGGCGCCAAATGCTGATGGTGGTGCTGCCCGTGATTTGCAACACCCAGGGCCGCCTGGAGATGATCGACGCGGCGGAGGCCGCCCGGATGGGCGATATCGGCCTTGCCCAGTGGCTGGAAAACGTGGAGCAACTCTGGCAGCGACATGCCAAACCCAACCAGCGGGTACAGACCATTTACGACCGCCTGGATTTCGGCCATTGCCTGACCCGCCAAAAGCCCGCCGGTACCTACAAGGTGCTATACACCACCCATGGCACCCACCTTTGCGCGTGTGTGGTCGATGCCCACAATGGCCGGCGCTGGCGCTGGCATCGGCTCGCACTGCGAGGTTTCGTGGCCGATTACGTAACCTACTGGTTCGAAACCGCTAGTGCCGCGGAGGCCCATTACCTGTGCGCCGTGCTCAACGCCCCGTTGACCGATGCAGCCATCAAACCTTATCAGACCAAGGGGCTTTTCGGTGCCGGGCATGGCCGGGGCGAACGCGATATCCACCGCCGCCCCTTCGAGGTGCTGCCCATCCCCCGGTTCGACCCCGCAAATCGCCAGCACCGTGCGCTGGCCCGGCTGAGCCAGCGGTGCCACGAAAAGGTCCGCCAGTTCGTCGAGGCGGCGGATGAAAAACTGCTTTCCGCGGCTATCGGCCGGCTCCGAACCCGCCTCCGAAAGGAACTCCTCAGCGGCGAACTGGCAGAGATCGACGGTCTCGTATCGGCCATGTTCGCCCCGTGAACTGGGCCTGGCGGCCCCGACCCGCATGAGGCATCGGCCGATCTGCAAAGGCCCCGAGTGCTGCGGCTCGGGCCAATGGTCGGCAGGCCGGCAGGGGCGGGTAGATCGAGGCCTTGCGGCCTGCGGCCGTTGCGGCCGCGTAGCCGGGCTCACGGCGCCGCGCAGCCGTGGTCAAGACCTTGTGGCCTTTGCAAGGGCGATCTACAATCGGGGTAGTCTTGGGCTGCCTTCGATCGCCGTTTGGGCCTATCGGATCGGCGGGCTGCGGGACCAGGGGCGCGGCGTGGCGGCTTCTTTTTCGCGGCGGGAGTGACAGAAATGCTTGGCGACCAGGTTCCCGACAAACGCATCGTTCAAATGGTCAACAAACGCCTGGCGCGGACCGGTGTGTCGCAGTGCAAGATCTCGGTCAGCGTGCGGAACGGATATGTCACGCTTTCGGGGACCATCCAATTCGACTACCAGCGCAAGGCCATCCTCAGGGCGGCTCAGGGGGTCGAAGGCGTGCGGCAGGTGGTCGATCAACTGACCGTGGTTCCTCGGCGTACCCGGTGGGCCTAGCCGGCTTCGACAAGCTCGGAAGCGGCTTTAGGTAGGCAGCCCCGTGGGGGTTCCCGACGGGCGTGCGGCAAGCACTGGCCCGGTGCAAGCCGCCAGCGCGTGCCGGGGTCTGGTGGGCCCCGGGGGTGGCGCCGCCCGCGCAGGGCCTCCGCCGGAGCACCCGAGCAACCCAGGGCAACCCATCTTGCCCCGCCCTTGGGCATGAGCTAAAGTGGTATTGCGTGGCGGGGCTGCGCCGCCCGTGGGGCGGAGGCTCGTCGGTTGGTCAGCGGTTCAAGGAGTTCCGGGACGTGCCGATCTACGAGTTCTACTGCGTCGATTGCCACATGGTGTTCAACTTCCTGTCGCGGACGTTCAATACCACCAAGCGTCCCGCATGTCCGCGGTGCGGCCGGCCTGAATTGGAGCGGCGGATGTCGCGGTTTGCCGTCGCCCGGCGCCGGTCCGAGTCCGAGTCCAAGGGCGAGCCGGACGACCTGCCGCCCGGCTTCGACGAAGAAAAGATGGAGCGGGCCATGGAGGCCCTGGCTCAAGAGGCCGAGGGCATCGACGAAGACAACCCCCGCCAGATGGCCCGCATGATGCGCAAGCTGTTCGACACCACCGGATTGCCCATGGGGCCGCACATGGAAGAGGCCATTCGGCGGATGGAAGCCGGCGAGGACCCCGACCGCATCGAGGAGGAATTGGGCGATCTGCTGGAGCAGGAAGATCCTTTCGGGGACGAGTCGGCCGACGAGGCCTCGGAGGGCCAAAAACGCGAAGGGGGCGGGACGCTCTGGGCCCTTTCGCGCAAGCTCCGCCCGCCCCGCGTGGACGAAACGCTTTACGACCTGTAAGCCGTTACCGCAAGGGCTACGCCCGGGCCCGGGCCGCGCGGCCCAGCCGGCAGGCGCCTAGGTCCTCCGGCATTCATCGACGGCCTGGTACAGGGCCACCAGATTTTCTCGCGGCACGCCGGCCTGCACATTGTGCACCGTGTTGAACACGTAGCCGCCGTTGCGGTTGAAGATGGCGATCCGCTCTTTGACTTCCTGGCGGACCTGTTCGGGCGTGCCGAAGGGAAGGGTCCGCTGGGTATCGACCCCGCCGCCCCAGAAGACGATTTTCGCCCCGAAGCGTTCTTTGAGCGTGCGGGGGTCCATGCCCGCCGCCG
>JBBIQF010000180.1:0-8695 GCA_037442445.1 Planctomycetaceae bacterium | reverse complement strand
ACGGGATTGAGGATATCGAACCCGGCTTCGATGATCTCGGGCAAGAGGTCGATCACCGACCCGCACGAGTGGATGAAGGTCTTCCAAGGGGTGTTGCGGTGCACCCAGTCGTTGACCCGCTGGTGGAACGGCTTGTACAGCGCGCGGTAGGCCTTGCAACTGATGAAGGGGCCCTGCTGGGTTCCGAAGTCGGTGCCGGTGATGAACACGGCGGTCACCTTGTCGCCCACCGCCTCGCGGATCTTGGCCAGGTTCGCAAGCGCGATCTCGCACTGGCGGCGGAAGACCTCGTAGACGTAATCGAAGCGGGTGACGGTGCTGACGTACCATTCCTCGATATCCCGGATGCCGCGAGGCCGTTTGAGGAAGGGGGCGGGCACCAGGGCGATGTCGCCGAAGGCGGTGCCGCCGAAGTTGGCCAGGATGGCCCGCCGCGTCTCGCGCCATAGCCGGTCCGCTTCGGTGGCGAAGTACTGGAGCGTCTCGTCGCTGATGGGGCCGAACTCCTCCAGGTTATCCTCGGGGTTGAGCTTCGAGTCGTCGATGGGGTCCTGGCGCACGATGGTATCGAAATAGAAGCCCCCCTTGGGCATCCGGCCGCTGGGCGGCGCCGTCTTGTCCCCCTCGGGATACATGAGGATATCGCCGTTGGGTTCCGGGTCGGTATTGAACTTGCCGGGGACCAAGACAGGCGTGCCATCGAAAAGGGTCCAGGGCTTCCAGTCCTTGTTCTCGAAGCCGAACATGTTTTTCGGCCCGCTGAGGCCCACCACATCCACGCCCAGGGCGTCTTGCAAGTCGGGCGCGATTTCGCCCAGCATCTGGTAGGGCTCGACCACCTTGACGGGCGTGCCCGGCCTGTCGAGCCCCAGGGCCTGCCGGAGCTGGTACACCGAGCTGACATGCATCCCGGTGACGGGGCTGGCACCGAGGTCCAGGGGGACGTAATCGGGCTGCTGGTGGTTGAGCGCCTTTTGGACGCGCTCGTAGGACTTCATCGCGCACAACCTGCTCATCGGAGAAACAGCAATCACAAAGAGGGCGGGAAGACACAGCAAGCACTGCGCATCATGGTGCTTGTGGGCCAAGGCCTTGTCAAGCGCCTGGGCAAGGCAGTACCATGCGCCCGCCATCGTTTGCCTTTGGCCCGGCGGGGCGGAGCGGCCTGAAGGCCGGTTGTCGCCGGGCGAAGGCCGGTGGTATGGCCAAAGCGGTTCGCCCCGGCCGCAGGTACCGGCGGCCAGAGTCCACGCGGAGCATTTCCGATGTCCATTGCGCCCAGCGAAACACCCGATCCCGCTGCCGGATCGCGGCAGGGGAGTATGGTATACGTGCTCTTGGTGGCCGTGGTGGCCGGGTTGGGGGGACTTTTGTTCCGCTACGATACGGCGGTCTTTTCCGGGGCGCTGGGGTTCTTGCGACTGCATTTCGAGCTGGACCCGCAATACGCCACGGGCTGGGCCGCCGCCTGCGCGCTTCTGGGCTGCGCGATGGGGGCCGCAGGGGCCGGGGTGGCCAGCGACCGGCTGGGGCGCAAGCGGGTGCTGCTGCTGTCGGCGGTGGCGTTTTTCGTCTCGGCCTTGGGAACGGCCCTGCCCCGGAACTTCGCCGAGTTCATCGTCTACCGCATGATCGGCGGACTGGGCATCGGGGCCGCCTCGATGAGTTCGCCCATGTACATCGCCGAGATTTCGCCGGCCCGCGTGCGCGGCCGCATGGTGTCGATCAACCAGTTGGCCATCGTCTCGGGCATGGTGATCGTGTATTTCGTGAACTTCACCATCGCCGAGTGGGGGGCCATCCGGGACCGGCAGGCCTTAAGCGCCTTGCACGGTACGGCAGCGCGCCTGGAGCCGGAGTTCGCCCGGCACTTCATCGCCCGCTATGCGCCGCAGTTGTCCAAGACCAAGCCGGCGGAGGTGGCATTGCTGGTGGCCCGCCCTGGCGGGCTGGACGCGGCGGAGCTGGCGGCCTTCTTGAAGGCGCACGACGTGGCGGTCGAGCCCGAGACCGTGGAGTTGGTCCGCCAGGGCCAGACGCCGTGGAACCAGCGTTTGGGATGGCGGTGGATGTTCGGCTCCGGCGCGCTGCCTGCGATGCTGCTTTTGGTGCTGTTGATGTTCGTGCCGGAAAGCCCGCGATTCCTGACCAAGCAGGGCCGGCCGGCCGAGGCCCTGGCAGTGCTCCAGCGGGTGGCGGGCGCGGTGGCGGCCCAGCGCGAGCTGGCCGATATCCAGGACACCCTGGCCCGCGAGGCCGGCTCGCTGGCCCGGCTGTTCCAGCCCGGGCTGCGCGCGGTGTTTTTGATCGGCGTGGGGCTGGCCATCCTCCAGCAGGTGACCGGCATCAACGTCTTCTTGTATTTCGCCCCGGAAATCTTCAAGAAGATGGGCGCCGGAACCCATGCGGCACTGCTCCAGACCGTGCTGGTGGGGGCCGTGAACATGCTCTTTACCATCGTCGCCATCTGGACCGTGGACCGCTGGGGCCGCAAGCCGCTGATGCTGGTCGGCTTCTCGGGCATGGGCGTGTGCCTGGTGGCGATGGGGCTGGCGGCCTACTTCCAGCGGACCGAGGTCTGGGCCCTGGTGTTCATCCTGGGCTACATCGCCTGCTTCGCCCTTTCGGTGGGCCCGGTAACGTGGGTGATCCTTTCGGAGATTTTTCCCACGGGCATCCGTGGCCGGGCCATGGCGGTGGCCACCGTCTGCCTGTGGGTCGCCAACTTCGTGGTCACCCAGACGTTCACCATGATGGACGAATCGCCCTGGCTGGTGGCCAGGTTCCACCGGGCCTTTCCCTTCTGGCTGTATGCCGCACTGTGCGCGGTGGCCGTGGCGTTCGTGGCCGGCCTGGTCCCCGAGACCAAGGGCAAGAGCCTGGAGGAGATCGAGCGGGCGTGGCTGGCGCGGACCGAGGCGGCCGGCACCCGGCTACCGGCCGGCCGTGAGCACCGGTATCATTAGGGTATGCCTTCTGCCTCTTTCAAGAGCGAACGCCGGGCCGATTCGGCCGCCCGGGTGCTGATCGTCGATAACGACCAGGCCCATGCCGAGGTGGTAGCGGAAAGCCTGGAGCGAGTGGGGTTCGCCTGCGACGTAGCCACCTCCGGAACCGAGGGGGCCCAGCGGATCGAGTCCAACCAGTACGACGTGGTCATCACCGACCTGGTGATGAACGACATCGACGGGCTGGGCATCCTGGCCCGCGCCAAGCAGGAATTGCCCGACGCCGAGGTGATCCTCATCACCGGCCACGGCACCATCCCCTCGGCGGTCGAGGCCATGCGCCAGGGGGCCTTCAACTACTTGCTCAAACCGCTGGACCTGAACCAACTGCGGGCGGTGACCGAGCGGGCCGCCGAAGGCGTGCGCTTGCGCCGCACCAATGCCGAACTCCAGCGCCGGCTGGACGAGCGGTTCGGCTTCGAAGGGGTCATCGGCGACAGCCCCCAGATGCGCGATGTCATCGAAAAACTCAAGCGGATCGCCCCTACCAATGCCACCGTGCTCATCCAGGGGGAGACCGGCACGGGCAAGGAGCTGGTGGCCCAGGCCATCCACCAGAACAGCCCCCGCAAGGCCAAACCTTTCGTCGCCCTCAACTGCGCGGCCTTAAGCGAGAACATCCTGGAGAGCGAGCTATTCGGCCATGTGAAAGGGGCCTTTACCGACGCCAGTAGCGATCGCGTGGGCAAGTTCGAATACGCCAACGGCGGCACGCTGTTTCTGGACGAGGTGGGCGACATGCCCCTGGCCACCCAAATCAAGCTGCTGCGCGTGCTGGAAAACGGCGAGATCACCCGCGTCGGCTCGAACGACCCCATCAAGGTCAACGTGCGGATCCTCTCGGCCACCAACCGCAATCTGGAAGATGCCATCGCCGCGGGCGCCTTCCGCAGCGACCTCTACCACCGGCTCAAGGTCGTGACCATCCGCCTGCCTAGCCTCCGGGAGCGGATCCAGGACCTGCCCGCCCTGGTGGACCATTTCATCAAGCTGCTATCCAAGAAGCACGGCAAGACGATCCGGGGGGTGTCGTCGGCGGCACGGCGGCGGATGCTGGCCTACGACTGGCCCGGCAACGTGCGCCAGCTCCGCAATGTGATCGAGAGTATGATCGTGGTCGATTACGACGGGCTCTTGGACCTGGAGGACCTGCCGGACGAGCTGGCGGACCCGGCGGCTGGCCCCGGGGCGGAACCCCCCTCCGCCTCGCTGGCGGGCCTGGTGGGCAAGCCCCTGGAAGAGCTGGAGAAGCTGTTCATTGCCGAAACCCTCAAGGTCACCGGCGGCAACCGCGAGGAGGCCGCCCGCATGCTGGGCATCGGCCAGCGCACCCTGTACCGCAAACTGAAGGAGTACAACCTGTAGCACACACGATTCCAGCGCATGAAAGTCGAGGAGGTGGCGCGAATGCGTGTACGAACCGACCGGACGAGGCCGCGGCAAGGCTACCTGTTCTCACCGCATGATGCCACGGACAAGAACGGCCCAAAGCCGGGGGACGTATTTGTGCGCGATCAGGTTGCGATCTACTTTGGCCGGGTCGAAGATCTGTACGCCACCTGGCCCAAGCCAACGTGTATCATCTCGGATGGTCCGTACGGCGTAAGCGGTTTTCCTGGCGACGAGCACAAGCCGGAAGCGCTGCGCCGTTGGTATGAGCCGCACGTCAAGAGTTGGTCCGAATTCGCCACCCCGCAGACCACGTTATGGTTTTGGAGCACGGAGTTGGGCTGGGCCATTGTACATCCTCTCCTGGCGGAACATGGATGGGAATACCGGTGCTGCAACATTTGGGACAAGGGTATGAGCCATGTGGCCGGTAATGCGAATACGCAAACGCTCCGTAAGTTTCCCGTGGTGACCGAGGTGTGCGTGCATTATGTCAAGAGCGCACGATTTCCGTCCGGCGGGCGGTGGTTGAGCATGCAGGACTGGTTGCGGTCCGAATGGCAGCGGTCCGGCCTTCCGCTTCGGCTGGCGAATGAGGCATGTGGCGTCTTGAATGCAGCGACGCGGAAGTACCTTACATCCGACCATCTGTGGTATTATCCGCCCGTAGAGGCATTCGTCAGGCTCGCGGCGTACGCCAATCGTTACGGAAAGCCCGAAGGGCGGCCCTATTTCAGCATGGACGGGCGTCGCCCGCTGACGGGAGAGGAATGGGCGGCGATGCGGGCCAAGTTTCGCTGCGAAGTGGGCGTGACCAACGTGTGGCGCGAGCCACAGGTGGGTGGACAGGAACGCATCCAAGGGTCGCGCAATGGTATGAGGTACAAGTTCCGCAGCCTTCATGGAAGTCAGAAGCCGCTCCGTTTGGTGGAGCTGATTGTGCGCGCCTGCACGGATGCAGGTGACGTGGTTTGGGAACCGTTCGGGGGCCTGTGCCCAGGCGCGGTGGTTTGCTATCACTTGAGCCGGAAATACTGCGGGGCGGAAATCGTCCCGGAGTTCTACTTGGCGGCAGTGGAAAGGTTGGCCAAGGCATGAGATCGGGAAGGCCCCCGTCGGCGCCCGTGAGGCGATTGCCAGACGCCCACTGGGAGCACTATCAACTCTATTGGAAAGTGCGCGAGGCGGTCGCCGCGCTCCCCCTCTATTTCCGGAGTGAAACACACATCGCGGGCGTCATGGCGACGGATCTGCACACGTTGAACGCAGTATTGGGTGCCACCATCGAGGACCAAGCAGTTCGTACACTCAACTTGATACGCAACACGTGGGATCCCCAGGGCCGGTACGCTTTATTCAGTTTCGTACGGCATCCGCAGACTTTCCCCGACGTCCGCCTGCAGAGCCCCGACGGCGAGGAGACCCTTCTGGGGATAGAGCTCAAGGGGTGGTACCTGCTCGCAAAGGAAGCAGAGCCGAATTTCCGCTTCCAGGTGACCCCCGCTGCCTGCGCACCGCAAGACCTTGTTGTCGTGGTCCCATGGGCACTGGGAAGCGTCATCAGCGGCTCACCCGTGTTGTTCGAGCCCTTCATCGAATCGGCGCGCTTCGCTGCCGACTACCGCAACTATTATTGGCAGCACGTTCGGGAAACCGGGTACGACCGCTCCATCAAAGCCCCATCGAGTGCCCATCCTTACCCCTTAAGAAAATCGAAGATCAGCGACAAGCCTGCGTACGACGAGGGCGGTAACTTCGGCCGCCTGGCTCGCACAGGAATAATGGATGACTACGTGGCCAAGCTCAACGATGTCCCGCTGTGCGGTATTAAGACGGCCTTTTGGAGGGACTTCCTCACAGCTTTCCGAGAAAGCAGCACTGATGCGGAGGCACGCGATGCCCTCGAACGCCTGCGAAAACGCGTCGCGGAGGCAAGCGATTACCCCTCCGCGAAGTCGCAGGCGGCCCTTGCCATTCTGTGCGAGTTGGAGCGGCTGCTGGAACTGTAGTCTGCCGCGTTGGCCCTTCAGTTAACCGTTTGCGTAGCCGCGATACACCATGCCCACCATCCAACGTCTTCCCCAAAGCGTGATCAACAAGATCGCGGCCGGGGAGGTCATCGAGCGGCCGGGCAGTGTGGTCAAGGAGTTGGTGGAGAACGCCATCGACGCCGGGGCCACCCGCATCGACGTGTCGCTGGAAGCCGGGGGCATGGAACTGGTGCGGGTGGTGGACAATGGGTGCGGCATCCCGGCCGAGGACCTGCCCCTGGCCGTCGCCAGCCATGCCACCAGCAAGATCGCCTCGGCCGACGACCTGTTCCGCGTGCGCACGCTGGGGTTCCGGGGCGAGGCCTTGGCTTCGATCGCCGAAGTCAGCCGGCTGACCCTGCGGAGCCGGTGCGCCGACTCGCCGGCCGGGGCGATGATCGAAGTCCAGGGAGGCCAAGCCTCGGCGGTCATGCCCTGCGGCTGCCCGGTGGGGACCACCGTCGAGGTCCGCAACCTGTTTTTCAACACGCCGGTGCGGCGGAAGTTCCTCCGCTCGGCGCAGACCGAACTGGGCCACGCCAGCGAGGCTTTGGTGCGGGTGGCCCTGGCCTGCCCCGGCATCCACTGCACCCTCCGCCACCACGACCGCACGGTGTTCGACCTTCCCGCCTCGGGCCAGTATCTGGATCGCATCGCCCGCATCTTCGGCCAGGCGCTGGCGGAGAACCTGTTCTGGGTCGAAAGCGCCGATGGGCCGGTGCGGCTGTCGGGCTACGTGGCCCACCCCAGCCAAAGCCGCAGCCACAACCGCATGCAGTATCTGTTCCTCAATGGCCGGTTCATCCGCGACCGTTCGCTCCAGCACGCCCTGGGCGAGGCCTATCGCGGGCTGCTGATGACCGGCCGATACCCCATCGCCTTCCTCTTTCTGGAAATGCCCCCCGAGTTGGTCGATGTCAACGTGCATCCCACGAAGCTGGAGGTGCGGTTCCAGGATTCGGGGCGGTTGTACAGCCAGTTGCTGGGGACGCTCCGCAGCAAGTTCCTCTCCACCGACTTGACCACGCGTTTGGAGTCGCCCGGCCCGGCAGGCGCCTGGCCTGCCGAGGGGCGTTTCGACCCGGCCAGCGCTTTGGATGACTCGGCCGCCGGCGCCTTCCAACAGCGGTTGGTCGAGTGGGCCAAGGGAAAAATCGCCGCCTGGGGGCTGCCCACCGATACGGCCCCTGCCGCGCAGGGCGCCTTCTCCGCCGCGGCAAGCTCGCCGGCACAAAGCCCGGCCGAAGCCCACCGCCCCTTCCCGCCCAGCATACAATCGCCCCGGCAGCCAGGCGCCGAACTCGAACTGGTGGAACTCGATCGCCCCTGGGCCCCCGTGGGCCGGCCCGAGGACGAAGAGATCGAGCCGGGCGAAGCAGGCTGGCCGCAACCGTCGCCGGGCGGATTTTCTTCTTCGGCCCCGGCCGCAGCCGGGCATACGGCGGGGCCCCAGGCACCGGGTTCGGCCGGCGCGGCGCTGCCGGCTGGTGCCCAAGACCTCTCGCCCCCCAAGGCCCTTCAGGTCCACAACCGCTACCTGGTGGCCGAGGTCGACGAAGGCGTGATGGTGATCGACCAGCACGCCCTGCACGAGCGGATACTGTACGAGCAACTGCGGGAACGGGTGCTGGCCGGGCCCATCGAATCGCAAGCCCTGCTGGTGCCCGAGCCCGTGGACTTGAGCCCCGCCGAGGCGGCCGCAGCGATCGAACATCGCGAACTGCTGGCGCGACTGGGACTGCGCGTCGAACCCTTCGGGGGCAACACCGTGCTGCTGGTGGCCTATCCGGCCATGCTGGCCAACCTCAACCCCACCGAACTGTTGCACGAGGCCATCCACCGGCTGATGGCCGGCGGCAAAGGGCTCCAGTCTCGCGACCTATTGGACGACCTGCTGCACACCATTGCGTGCAAGGCCGCGATCAAGGCGGGGGATCGGCTGTCGGCCGAAGAGATCGCCGCCTTGCTGGCCCAGCGCCACCTCATCGACGATGCCCACCACTGCCCCCACGGCCGGCCCACCGCACTGGTGCTGCGGCGCGAAGAACTCGACCGGCAGTTCGGCCGCACCTCGTAATGCGGCCCCGCCCGGCAGTGGTGTTCTGCCCGCCAACGCCGCAAAACCGATGCCCCGCTCATTGGTGCCTGGTCATTTTGGTCATCGGTGCTTGGTCATTGGTGCTTGGTGCTTCCTTCGGCATTCGTCATTTGTGTTTCGACATTCGACATTCGTCATTTTCCAGGGAAGCGTGCGTGCGGAGCACGCAC
>JBBIQF010000179.1:4113-12025 GCA_037442445.1 Planctomycetaceae bacterium | reverse complement strand
GCAATCCGCGCACCGGTCCAGCGAAGGCAAATGCCCCAGAATCCGCAGTGTCCCCAGCTCGAACCGCAACAGGCGTCGCAGCACAGGCTCTCCCGCGGAAAGGGCCACCAGGGTCTCCTCGGCCAAATCGAAAAGTTCGGGATGCGGGTCGTAGTCGTCCGTCAGCGCACCGAGCAGTTCGGCGACGTAATAGGCGGCGTACAAGGCCGAAAGGTCCCGGCCGGGGATGCGAAACCGCCGGACCAGCTTGGCCTCGGTCAGCAGGTTCAGTGTGTCCGGCGACTTGCGGAGAAAGACTACGCGAACATGCGCCAAAAGGTCAAGAGCAGACTCGAAGGGGCCTTTAAGCCTTCTGCCTCCTTTGGCCAGTCCCCGCAGCTTGCCGAAGTCGCGGGAAAAAAGGGTTACCACCAGGCTCGTTTCGCTGAACTCGACGGTCCGCAACACGATGGCGTCGGCTTTTTCGGCAGGCATGGCGGCGCCCCATCAAGGGGCCCCAGGCACGCGGGATGGGGGGGCACGCGTTCCGGGCACGGCGTGTTGCATCCCGCTATCGGCTCGCGGCTCTCGGCCCCCCGCGATTTGGAACCCGCTTTCCGCTTGTGGTTCCCCCTTCCGCTCCCATAGGGCCTTGGCCGGGGGCTACTGCGGGGACTGGCCTTCCAATTCCGTCAAGATTTCGCCCAAGGGGCGCTGGCGGAGTTCACGCCGGCGCCGCTCCAGTTGCTCGGCGGCCAACAGCGCCAGCCGCCGCGCCTGGTCGATGGGCTGCGAGGGGCCGACCGGCGAGAGATACCCCAGCACCTGGCCATCGGGCGCACAGATTTTCACCGCCTCGCCCAGATTGGTCATCTCTTCGGCCGTGGTGCAGCCCAGTTGTGCCAGCACCGAGAAGAGGAGGCGGTCGCAGCGCTGGCAGAGGGCTGCGTCCGGCTCGCCCGGGGCCGGCCGGCTTTCTCGGCTGGGAAGGACCGTTTCCTCCGGCGCATACAGGGCCATCGGCCGCCCCGATGCCTCATGGACGAAAATGGCGCTGGCCAACCCGCTGAGGTCCCGGGCCCCGGCAGCGTCCACCGCGTGTCTTCTCACCAGAAGAACTCCCCGAGTGCTCTGGGTCGCACGTGTGTTCATTCTAGCCGTGCGGGGCGAGGTCGTCAAAAAAACGGACCGGCTGCCGGCGGGCTGGGGCGGGCTCGCCGCGGCATACAAGCCTTTTCGCCGCGGGCGTCCGGCCCGGCAACGCCGCCAAGCCCGGCGGTGCGGCAACGCTTGCCTGCCGAGCCAGCGCCCCATTACACTGCCGTTGCAGTGCAACCTGGCACGCAAGCAGGAGAATGGGTATGAGCAAAGCGTATGCATTGGGCGGCATCTTGCTGGGAGTGGTGTTGGCGGGCCTGGCCGCCGTGCTTGCCGGGGATGCGCCTCGGCCGGCCTACCAGCAGGATCCGGTGCAGGTGATCATCGAGGAACTGGACAAGGAGTGCCGCCAGCGCCCGGTGTTCATGCTGGGGCCGGAAAAGGCCCGCCGGCTGGCCGAGTTGGTGCGCCAGAAAAAGCCCGAGGTGGTGGTCGAGTGCGGCACGGCCATCGGATACTCGGGGCTGTGGATCGCCCGGGAGCTGAAGTGGGCCGGCCGCGGCAAACTCATCACCATCGAAATCGACCCGCAGCGGGCCCAGGAAGCGCAGCGGAACTTCCAGCGGGCCGGCCTGGCCGAATACGTCACGGTCCGCGTGGGCGACGCCCGGGTGGTGGCCAAGGAACTCGCCGGCCCGGTGGATTTCGTCCTCTTGGACTGCGGGTACGAGAACTACTATCCGGTATTTGTGGCCTTGGAACCCAAGCTCCGCCCCGGGGCCGTCGTGGTGGCCGATAACGTGGGCCTGGGCGCCGGCGGTATGCGCGACTATCTGAAGCTGGTCCGCAGCAAGTACCGCAGCCGGACCGAAGAGTTCAAAGTGAACCTCCCCTGGGCGCAGCATGACGCCATGGAAGTCACGGTGATCGAAACCGCCGGCACCGCCGCAACTGGCGCCGAACCGGCCACGCCGCCGCGAAAAAAGCTGCCGGTGATCCTCGATACCGATATCGGCGACGATATCGACGACACCTGGGCCTTGACCCTATTGCTCAAATCGCCGGAACTGGATCCTAAGCTGGTGGTGTCCGACTCGGGGGATACGGAATACCGGGCCAAGATCATCGCCCGCTTGCTCGAGGTGGCCGGCCGGACCGATATCCCGGTGGGGGTGGGTTTGCGGCAGAAGACGGGCGGGGGCCGGCAGGCGGCGTGGGTCAAGGACTACGACTTGTCGCGCTATCCCGGCACGGTGCATCGCGACGGGGTCGGGGCGATCATCCGCACCATCCTCGAGTCGCCGGAACCCATCACGCTCATATGTATCGGACCGGTGCCCAACATCCAGGCCGCCCTCCAGCGCGAGCCGAAGATCGCCACCCGGGCCCGGTTCATCGGCATGCACGGCAGCGTCCGCAAAGGGTACGGCGGAAAGCCCACGCCCGACGCCGAATGGAACGTGGTGGCCAACCCGGCCGCTTGCCGAGCGGCGTTCACGGCAGCCTGGCCCATGACCATTACGCCCCTGGATACCTGCGGCCTGGTGCGCCTGAAGGGCCCGAAGTACCGCAAGGTGGCCGAGTGCAAAGACCCGCTTGTGCAGGCGCTTATCGAGAACTACCGCATTTGGCGCAAGGCCCAGGACCCGAAAGCGCCCGACGAGGTCGACGCCAGTTCGGTGTTGTTCGACACGGTGGCGGTGTACCTGGCCATCTCGACCGATTTGGTCCGCATCGAGCGGATCCCGCTGGTGGTGACCGACAAGGGTTTCACCGTGCCGGACCCCAAGGGCAAACCCATCGACTGCGCAATCCAATGGAAGGACCTGGGGGCCTTCGAGGATTTCCTGGTCGAGCGCCTGAGGCGGTGATGCGGGGCGGCCGTGCCGGCGCAAGGCGAGCCCGAGGCCGAGAAGGCCCAACCAAATAAGAGCCTATCCCAAGCCGAATGCTTTGGGTGACCGAGCCCAGGACTTATGCAACGTCGGAATTGGCCCGACGTCGGGCGAAGCCGCCCGGTCCATGAGCCGGGCCCGCTAGCCTGGCCCATGAGCCGGGGCCACGAGCCGGGCCCGTAAGGGCCCAGTGTGGCCGGCGGTTTACCAACGCCCGTTTACGGCAGCTTGAACATCAGCAACGTGATGTTCAAGCACCGCGGCGCGGTTGGCCATTGACCAACGCCCGTTTACGGGCGTTTGCCGCCGCAGGCGGCCACAAGGCCCGGCGTTTACGCCGGGTTGCGCCGGGCCGGGAGTAATCGTCGTCTTAAGGTGGCGAAGGGTCCCCTGTCAGGCCCGTTTACGGGCCTCCCCGTTACGCTATTCGAAGCGCGATCGCTGGCCTGTGGACCTGGGGGATGGGCGTGCAAGCGCGAGCCGTCGGAGGAGCCCCCTGAAGGGGGCTGACATTGCAGGGGATTGGGAAGCCGCCCAACCCGGCCTGAAGGCCGGGCCTATGGCCCGCCTTGCGGCGGCAAGGCCCGTAAACGGGCCTATCTGCGGCCCAGCACCCCGTGGGCCTGGTTTGCACCGCAGGAGCATCGGGCGCGTACAACCAAGAGCGGCATTCCCGGAGAGGTTGCAAGTAAGAAAAAAGGGGCCGGAGCGGGCCTGTAAGCCGGGTTCTGTTCCCGGCCGGGGTCGGCCGGGCGATGGCCATTTCTCTAGGACGCCGATTACTCGGCGCCTCAAGCGGTCTACCCGGAAGTCGATGGCGGACCGGACCAGTCCGCGGCCGGCACCCAGTCCAACGCATGGCCCGGGCCGGCCTGCTTCCTACTTGACCTTGCTCCCGGTGGGGTTTGCCTAGCCAGGCCGGTCACCCGGCCTGCTGGTGAGCTCTTACCTCACCGTTTCACCCTTACCGCGCGGGCCGAAGCCCGCGAGGCGGTCTGCTTTCTGTTGCACTTTCCCTAGCCTTGCGGCCGGTGGGTGTTACCCATCACCGTGTCCTGCGGAGCCCGGACTTTCCTCCCGCAGCGGCCGGAAGAAGCCGAGATGGCGGCCAACGACCGCTGCCGGCGGCCATCCGGCCCACTCCGGCACCACTGAAATTATACCCGCTCGGCCGACGGCCATGGCGCGGCCAATACCGCCACAGGGTGCCTGCGGTGTGGCAAACGGCGGTGTGACACGGGGGGCGTGGCCGGCTGCACCGGGCCCTTACGGACCCGGCTCT
Organism: Planctomycetaceae bacterium; assembly: GCA_037442445.1. Taxonomy (GTDB): domain Bacteria; phylum Planctomycetota; class Planctomycetia; order Pirellulales; family Thermoguttaceae; genus JANLFZ01. The sequence goes on along the minus strand of JBBIQF010000179.1, from coordinate 7,771 downwards.
AGGGTCCCGGCTCGGAGGCCGGGCTGGTGTGCTGGCTACACCGGGCCCTTACGGGCCCGGCTCATGGGCCCGGCTCGGGGGCGTACCGCCGGCCTTGCCACGTGTCGCGGCGGGCCAGCTCCGCCTCGACCGCACCGCGTACCGCTTGTTTGTCGCTGCACCACGCCGGGGCAACGAGGAACTCCGCAGGGGCATCGGCCCCTAGGCGGTCGATCACACACTCGGGGGGCAGCAACTCCAAAAAATCGGCGGCCACCTCGGCGTATTCCCCCAGCCCCAACAGCCGCACCTCGCCCCGGGCGTACATCTCGGCCAGCGGCGTATCGCGGGCCACGTACAGGTTGTGAAGCTTGACCGAGTGGAGCCCCAGCCGGGCCACCTCCCGGGCGGTGGCCAGCATCTCTTGGCAGCCCTCGCCCGGAAGGCCAAGGATCACATGGGCCCCCACCCGCAGGCCCCATTGCCGGCACCGTTGGACCGCATCGACGAAGGCCGCGTAGCCGTGGCCCCGGTTCATCCACGCCAGCGTGCGATCGTGGATGGTTTGGAGCCCCAGTTCCACAAGCAGCCACGTGCGGCGGGACAACTCGGCCAAGAGTTCCAGCTCCGCGTCGGGCACGCAGTCGGGCCGCGTCCCGATTACCAACCCCACCACATCGGGGTGCCGAAGCGCCTCCTCATATAAGGCATGAAGCCGGCGGACCGATCCATACGTATTGGTGGCCGGCTGGAAGTAGGCCAGAAACCGTTGGGCGCCAAAGCGGTTGCGAAGCCGGCCGATGCCCTCGGCCAGTTGCTCGGCGACGGGGCGTACGACCGCAGTCCGGCTAGGGCTGAAACTGCGGATATTGCAAAAGACGCATCCCCCCCACGAGATAGTGCCGTCGGCGTTCGGACAGCCGAACCCCCCATCAAGGCTAACTTTATGCACCCGGCAGCCAAACTGGTTCCGCAGGGCCCAGCCCAGGGCGTGGTAGCGCAGGCCCGCGGCACGCCACGGGGCATTGGCCGCCGATGGGCCCGGGTTGCCTGCCGGCTCAGGCGTATTGCCCTTGATTGACGCCACGCCTTTTTCCGCCTAAACTACTACGTGGTCGAAGGTTGGTCTTGCTTCATTCTAGGCGAACGTGCACGATCGATAGAGGCAGCGGGGCGCGGGCAAATTGCCCGCACGGGTGCGGCCGAGAAGACCGTGCCCTAGCCGGCCGGGAGGGCCGCGCTCCGCAGACGCCACATCGACCGCCCTGGGCCTGGGGAAACAGCGTATGTATGGCGAGTTACACCCTCTTGCGGGCGGGGATCCAATCCCCCTGAAGAAGAAAACGTTGGTGGTTGGCCGGCGCGAAAGCTGCGATATCGTGTTGCGGTTCGCCAATGTCTCGGCGCACCACTGCCAACTGAATCTGGTTGGGGGGTACTGGTACGTCCGCGACCTCAATAGCCGCAATGGCACGAAGGTCAATGGGGTTCGCGTTCGCGAGAAGCGGCTGGACCCCGGGGACAAGCTGAGCATCGCCAAGCACGTGTACGAGGTGAAGTACTCGCCGATCGACAACGGGGCGATCGGGCCGCCCCCGCCCGACACCGCCGATTACGAGGTCTTCAACAAGTCGCTCCTGGAGCGGGCCGGGCTGGAGCGGAGCAAGCCCATTCCCACTCGGCCGGAAGACGAGGAGGAGCGGCGTTACGACCTGTTGGAGAACATCATCGAGGAAGAGATCGGGCACGCCCGGGACGAGGACGACGCGGAGTAATGGTGGCCCACACCGGCGGTTCGGCGAGGACGAAGCAATGCAGGGCGGCGTGGGGCAAGGTCCTTTTCTTGGCGGGTCGCAGGCCGCGGTAGGTCATGGCCAAGAAGCCGAACAAGATCCGCGCCGAACTCCGCAAGAATCGCACGCCACGGCCTAGGTCCTCGGATTGGACCCGCAAGTTCCAGCAAGAGGGGCTCGACGAGCTGGAGAGCGTGCCGCTGGAGGAGCGGATCGGCAAGGACGAGCTTTCGCGGCGGCGCACCATCCTCGCGGCCCAGCCACCCGAGGACGAGGGCCAGAGCCCGGCTTCGCTCCTGGAGGTGGAGCGCTCCAAGTGCCGGCCCGGGCGGGTGTTGAGCGTGCTGGGGTTGTTGAGCCTGGTGCAGGCCGACGATGGCACGATGTACCGCTGCGCGACCCGCCGGCTGCTGAAGACGCTCAGCACGGCCGAGCGCCACGTGGTGGCCGCCGGCGACCGGGTCTGGTTCCGGCCAGCCGAGCATATCAGCCAGCACGAGGGGATCATCGAGGCCATCGAGCCGCGCCGCGGCGTGCTGTCGCGGGAGGTCGATGGCCGGCAACACGTGGTGGTCACCAATATCGACCAGGTGCTGGTGGTGGCAAGCGCTGCCCAGCCGCCGCTGAAGCCTAATCTCATCGACCGCCTGGTGGTGGCGGCCGAGAAGGGCAACACCCGCCCGGTGGTGTGCATCAACAAAGTGGACCTGGTAGACATGCGGGAGCTGATGCCGCTGGCTGGGGTATACGCCCGGATGGGCTATCCGGTGCTCTTGCTCAGTGCGCTGACGGGTTTTGGGCTGGAGCGGCTGCGGCGGATGCTCCGCAACCGGTCCAGCGCCGTGGTAGGCCAAAGCGGGGTGGGCAAGTCGTCGTTGCTGAATGCGTTGGAGCCTTCTTTCCGGCTGGCGACGGCTCCGGTCAGCCGCGAGACCGAGAAAGGCCGGCACACCACCACCAATGCCCGCTTGCTGCCTTTGTCGTTCGGCGGCTATGTGGTGGATACGCCCGGCATGCGGCAGTTCCAGCTTTGGGATGTGGTTCCGGAAGAGGTGGTGAACTACTTCCGCGATTTCCGGCCGTATGTCAGCGCCTGCAAGTTTCCCGATTGTAGCCATACGCATGAAAGCCACTGCGCGGTGAAGGACGCGGTGGCCGACGGCCGGCTGGATTGCCGGCGGTACGAAAGCTATCTTCGCCTGCGAGCCGGCGAGATGGAGTGAGCCGGCGCGGCCCCAAATGGCGGGAGGAAAGCAAACGTCGTGATCGAATTGGACCGAACAGGCGGCGTCCTCAGCGAGCGCGCGGTGCTGGCCGGTGTGGTGCTGGCCGACCGCAGCAGCCCCGAGCCGCCCCTGGAGGAGCTCCGCGGGCTTGCCGAGGCGGCCGGGGCACGCGTGGTGGGCCAACTGACCCAGCGGCGCCCGGCCCCGGACGCGGCCACCTATATGGGGCGGGGCAAGGCCGAGGAACTGAAGGCCCTGATCCGCGCCACCCGGGCCGAGGTGGCCATCTTCGATAACGACCTCACCCCGGCTCAGACCCGCAACCTCGAAGGCGTGCTGGGGGTGCGGGTGGTGGATCGCACGGAGCTGATCCTGGATATCTTTGCCGCCCGGGCGCAGACCTACGAGGCCCGCCTGGCCGTCGAACTGGCCCAGCTCGAATATGCCCTGCCCCGGCTGAAGCGGATGTGGACGCATCTTTCGCGGCAGAAGAAAGGGATCGGGCTGCGCGGGCCGGGCGAGAAGCAGCTCGAGACCGACCGCCGCCTGGTGGAGCGGCGCATCCACGACCTCCGCACCGAACTGGCCGCCATCCACCGCCGCCGCGAGCGCGAGGTGGCCACCCGCCGCGATCACCTCACCGTCTCGCTGGTGGGCTAT